>JANOED010000111.1:0-2797 GCA_031413035.1 Leifsonia sp.
CCCGCGGTGCGGCGCCCTAGCGCAACAATGATCGCGCCGGTGAGAGTCGCCACATCGATGATTGCATCGGGAAACTCTTCGCTTGCGAGCACAAGCGCATCTGCCATCACGAGACGACCCTCGGCGTCGGTGTTTAGCACCTCAACAGTGGTGCCGCCCCGCATCGTCAGAACATCGTTGACGCGGATGGCCTCGCCCGAGACCATGTTCTCGGCTACGGCGAGCCAGGTGGTCACGCGAATATCGAGTCCCAGCCGAGCGATCGCGAGGGTAGCGCCGAGCACGGTCGCCGCGCCGCCCATGTCTTGGTGCATGGTGAGCTGGGCATCCGATGGCTTGATGGAGTAGCCACCGGTATCGAAGGTTATGCCCTTGCCGACCAGCGCGATGTGCGTCGTGGCACCGCCGGGCGCGTAGCTAATCTTGATCAGGCGCGGTTGACGAGCCGGGGCCGAGCCTTGGCCGATGCCGAGAATGCCGCCGAGTCCTTCGGTGCGAAGTCGAACCTCGTCCCACACCTCCACCTCGAGCGGCAGGCCCTGTGCCGCGGCCACGGTCGCGTCGGCGAGTCCTTGCGGTGACATCTCGGCGCCCGGGGTGTTGATGAGATCTTTGACGATTGCAGCCGCGTCGCCCAGGACCGCCACCCGCTCAAGAGCGGCCGCGCCGACGGGAACGCCGCTGGCGATGGTCACCGAACCCACAGGAGCTTTCTGGTCCGCCTTCGTCTTGCCTCGAAATTGCGCGAACGCGTAGGCGCCCGCGGTTGCCCCCTCGGCCAGCGCGAGCACTTGAGCCTCCGTGGTCACGGGAAGAGCGAACACCACGCTTGGGGTGCCAGCCAGCTGGCGCACCGCCGACCCTGCGGCGCTACGCAGAGCATCCATTGTCAGCTCTTCACCGATGCCAATAACGGCGATGCTGCCTGCAGAACCGACGAGCGACGGGAGGCGAAGCAGCTCGTCAGCCTTACCGGTGAAGCCCAAGGCAACCAGATGCTCGTGAAGGCTTGAGAATGCCGAATCGGCAAATAGAACCGGCCCGGCCTTCGATTGTGTGGCCGCAACGACGACGACATCGGTGGGAATAGTTTCGGAGCTCGTGGTCGACACGGACAGCTGGAGTCTAGGCATGAGAGTGACGCTACTGATACCTGTGGCGGGAGTCCAGCAGAAACTACTTCGAGTAATTCACGAATTACTCGCCCGGAATCGCGTCCTCGTCATCGTCGTCGTCGAACGGGTCGCCCTCGCTGCCGCGCTCATCGCCCTCGTGGATGGCCGCCTGATTGTCCCAGTGATTCATCAAGGTCTCGATCGCCGCCCGGAACCGCTCGGTAGCGACCCCGGGAGCGGTATCACCGAAGTGGCGCCGTGCCCAAAAGGTCAGGCGAGCAAGAGCCTCGTCGTCTGTGAGCACTCGATCGGTGAGGGTTACGACGGCGGCGGCATCCTCGGCCCGCAGCCACTCGCAGGCGCCGAGGTATCCGTTCTCGTCCACTTCTGCCTCTGCCGATATCGGCCGAGTGACGATGAGCGCCTTACCTGTGGCGAGCCGGTCATAGACCATCGCGGAGATGTCGGTGATGGCGACATCCGCCGCCGTCAGTTGCCAACCCAGCGTGTGACCGTCGTCGAAGATGTGCTGAGCCTGAGGATCGGCGGCGTTGGCAGCGGCAAGCGCCGCGATAATGGACGCGTTCGCGGCCGCGTACGCACTATCGACAACGCCACTGCGGGGGTGCGGGCGATAGATCACCCGGTGGCGGCCGGTTGCGAGAAGCGCGCTCACCAATTGAACCCCGTGCGAGGCGATGGAGCCGTAGGCCGCTGCCGCCCGGTCCCCTTCCCAGGTCGGGGCATACAGCACCACAGTGCGCTCGTCGGGCGCATAGGGCAGCGATCCTGCGAAGTGGTCGGCTTGCGGGCGCCCGATCTGGATCACCTTGCGGTCGATGTCGAAGTCCCAGAGCTTGTGGCTTAGGCGATCAACGGCCGCCTCGCCCGCTACGAGACTGAAGTCGTAAGCCTTGAACTGGTTCGTCGTCATATACATCTTGTCGGACTCGCCGTGGTTGATGAAGACGTGCCACATGCGCCCGTACCTGAACATCTGGAAGTTCTTGGAGTTCTGGTTGACGTAGAAGACGATCCGAATGTCTTGCGAGTGCACGAACGTCTCAAGGTCGGTCACCCGGCGCAGGTAGTGAGCCGCAATCGGCGACTCTTGCCACAGCGCAAGCACGGCGCTCGGGCTGCGGGTGATGATCGCGACCGGCCAGGTCTGGCCAATCTCGGCGAGCGGCGCGTACCACTGACGCAACTGGTAGAGGTTCACTGAAGAATCGGCGAAATACACCGCGATCTTGACCGTGCCGGCTGCGGGTTGCGGATGCCGCGGCTCCTCCCGCGCCACCCGACTTCGCACAGCGCGCGACTTCAGGATTCGGCTTAGGACGGTGCGGGCAGTCTTGAGGTCATGCAGCAACGGCACGGCTGGCTCCTTCCCGGTCGGCAGCGGTCAGCGTTACGTTCCAGTTCATCACACCAGCGGGGGTCGGCCGGCACGGGTCATCCGCCACACCGTTGCCCACCTGATGCTGCGTCGGCCGCCCGGGTTCTCGCGCCAGCCGGCGGCCCAGCCCCCGAACCACGCCCTCAGCGCGCTCGGACGCCGCCACCATCGCAGAATCTGGATGCCCGTCCACGACCCCACGTACAAGGGAAGCACCACCCACGGCAGGTTCCGCTTGGCCAGCCAGACCCGATTGCGGGCATTGAGTCGGTAGTAGTAACTG
>JANOED010000112.1:0-3026 GCA_031413035.1 Leifsonia sp.
CCGTCTACACGACGTCGACGTTCATCGCCGGCGCGGTCGTGTCGCTGATGGTGATGCCCATCCAGTGCTCGGTCATGCGCGAGGTATTTTCTCAGGTCCCGCTGGGTGAGCGTGAGGGCGCATATGCGCTCGGCTCGACGCGTTGGGGGATGATTCGCGTCGTCGCTCTGCCCTTTGGTCGTGGCGGAATCATCGGAGGAACCATGCTCGGTCTCGGCCGGGCGCTCGGCGAGACGATCGCGGTCGTGTTGATCATCTCGCCCCGATTCGACTTCACCTTCCATGTGCTCGAGGCTGGCAGCAATTCGGTGTCGAGCTTGGTTGCGCTGCGCTACAACGAGGCTTCCGGGTTCGGGTTGTCGGCACAACCGGGTTTTCCTCGATGACACGCAAGTTCTCGGTCGTACTCAGGATGTCGTGCTGGCGTACCTGACTGACTTAGGACTTGTGCTCAACGCCCAGACCGGCGTCGTTGCACCCTCTGCCGATCAGGTCGGCCTCGCAGCAAGCGTGAACCCCAAGGGCAACGTTCGCAAGGGCGAGACAATCACGGTGACCTTCTACGCCGAGATTCCGCCGCCGGTGGCAACTAAGCCGAGCGCCGTCACAGCGCCAGCAGGGCCGTGGCTCGCTGGCGATACCATCACCGTGACGTGGCCCGTCTACAACGGCTGCCCGGCGGGTCATCCACACAATGGATTCAATTTCCAGATCGGCAACGGAACCGCGGCCGACGGAAACCCACTCCCGTCGTCGGCGACGAGCCTCGATATCGAGCTCGGTGCGCCGGGAACAACAACGATCGCCTACACCGCCCTGTGCACAGACTTCGAGTCGCCGGCGTCGGACTCCACCTCGGTCACAGTCAACTAGCATTCGTCAGCGGGTACACTCAACTGGAATTGTTGTCGGCTTCTAGTTGGGGAGACTGCTGGTGAGCGAAGGCGTTGCGCAGGGCGTTCGCACCCTCGCCGGACGGTACGAGCTGGGCGCATTGATCGGCCGTGGCGGTATGGCTGACGTGCACGTCGGTATGGACACCCGACTGGGGCGTCGCGTCGCGATCAAGCTTCTGAAGCCGTCTCTCGCTAACGACCCCGCCTTCCGCACCCGCTTCCGTCGCGAGGCTCAGGATGCCGCCAAGATGGCGCATCCAACCATCGTTCGCATTTTTGACGCCGGCGAGGAGTCGGTTCGTGAGCTGAGCGGCGCAGAAACCCTCGTTCCCTTCATTGTCATGGAGTTCGTCGACGGTCGCCTACTCAAGGATGTCCTCGCCGACGGTCCGGCCGAGCCGGCCGAGGCAGCTCGGGTCATTAGCCAGGTGCTGACAGCACTCGAGTACTCGCATCGCGCCGGCGTCATCCATCGCGACATCAAGCCCGGCAACATCATGATCACCGCGAGCGGTCAGGTGAAGGTGATGGACTTCGGCATCGCGCGCGCGATCTCCGACTCGTCTGCGACCATCGCCGAGACCAGCACCATCGTCGGCACAGCCCAGTACTTCTCGCCCGAGCAAGCACGCGGCGAGAGTGTTGATGCCCGCACCGACCTGTACTCAACGGGCATTGTGCTCTTTGAGTTGCTGACCGGGCGCCCTCCATTCCGAGGTGACAATCCGGTGGCGGTCGCGTATCAGCACGTCAACTCGGAGGCCGCAGCGCCGAGTTCGCTGAATCCGCGGGTATCGCCCGCACTCGATGCCGTCGTGCTGCGCTCGCTGGCCAAAGACAGGTTCGCTCGCTACCAGAGCGCAGGGGAGTTCCGCACCGACGTCGAAGGTGCCGCAGCAGGAGAGGTGCCGGCGCGCAAGCAGTTGGCCTCGAGTGACTTCAACGCGACCCTGTTCGGGGTGGATCCCAGCGCGGTGGCCGGATCGGAGGCGACCCTCCGCCAACTGACCGTCGACAGCGACGAACGTTTGGTTCGAACCCAAAGCCGTCCGCCAGTCGCCTGGATTTGGGCGGGGATCGCGACCATGGTGGTGATCGTGGGCGCCGTGATCTTCTGGACGTTCAACTTGGCACCCGCCCAGCTCACGGCGAACGTGGCGGTAACCGTCCCCGACGTGATCGGCCAAACCTACGAGGATGGCTCGGCGACCCTTCTCGACGCGAATCTTGTTCCGGAGAAGCTCTCGGAAGTGAGCGTCTCGGTTCCGGAAGGCGCGATCATTCGAACCGATCCGGTAGCGGGCATCACCGTCAATCCGGGCTTCGAGGTTAAGGTGTACGTGTCTCTCGGCGAAACCCCCGTCACCGTTCCCCAGGTCGCGAACCTACCGGAGGCCGACGCCATCGCCGCGTTGACCGCGGTTGGACTGGTCTACGGCAGCACGACCCAGACCTATTCACCGAATGTGCGTCAAGGTGTCGTCATCGACTCCGATCCGGCGAGTGGCGCGGATCGATTGGCAGACGGCACGGTGATCAGAGAAGGTCAAGAGGTAAACCTCGTGGTTTCCAACGGTCTGGTGCAGGTGCCGGATGTCACGGGCAAATCGATTGCCGAGGCGACGACTGCGCTCAGTGCTATCGGGCTCAGCCCCACCGTGCAGGTAGATCAGACCTGCGGCGGCGGAACCGTGGCTGCGCAATCGATCGTGGGCGACCAACCTCAGAAGTCGCCGATCACTCTGCGGTACTGCGGCGGCTGATCTACGGGAGCCGGACGAGCGGCGTTAGTCCGCGCGCAGTCTCGGCAGCCTCGGGCAGGCCAGCGACGGCGAGCCAGTTGCCGAGCATGCGGTATCCACCCTCGGTCAGCACCGACTCGGGATGAAACTGCACACCGTAGATGGGCAGGCTCTCGTGGCGCACGCCCATGATGACCCCGCCCTCGGTGCGCGACGTCACAATGAGTTCCGAGGGAACGGTCGTATCGACCACGGCAAGGGAGTGGTACCGCGTGGCGACAAACGGTTGCGGCACTCCGTCGTAGAACGCGCTGTCGTCGTGCGTGATGAGCGAGGTCTTGCCGTGCATCAGCTCTTCGGCGTGGGTGACAGTCGCACCCATCGCTTC
>JANOED010000113.1:0-2265 GCA_031413035.1 Leifsonia sp.
CTCTAGGTACTGCGCCGAGATTAGGCGGTATGAGCGGGTGAAGAACGCAGCGACAGCGGCGACCACCATCACGAGCCCGGCAACGAAGAAGACAAGCGCGATTCCCCGTGCAACGCCGTCGCCGAGAAGCCAACCGAACGCGTCCTGCCCGGCGGGGGCTTCCATGAACGGGATGATGATGAACTCAGCGATCGGTGCGATGAGGAAGGCCGTGATCGGGGCCGCCGCCGACTCAAGCGCCGCGGCAAAGCCGAAAACCCGACCCTGAGTTCGGAACGGCACAACCTTCTGGATGACGGTCTGCTCGGCCGCCTCTACCGCGGGAATGATCATCATGTAGATCCAAATACCGCCGGCGTACAACCACCACCAGTCCCGGATCGTGAAGAACGCTCCCACGAGCCCCATCACGATGACCAGAAGCAGCATGGTCCGGATCGGATTGCGCCCCAGGCCGAACTTTGCGACGAGCAGACCTCCCAGGATGAAGCCGGTTGACGTCACGCCGAGAACGATGCCCCACAGTTCCACGGGGAAGAGTTCGAGACCGTACGGGTCCATGAGCGCCAGATATACCCCACCGATGAAGTTGTTGAAGGTAGAGAAGATGATGAGTGCGAAGAGACCTGTCGCGGCGCGCACAGCGGTGATGCTTCCCCGCAGGTCGATGATTGGCTGGCGTACGTCGGGGCGATGAGGTGCATCCTCCGGGATGCGGAGGAGCAGCAAGTGCACGAGTGCCGCCGCCGATAGGGCGATCGCGATCGCCAGCGTCCAGCCCATACCGAGGAATGCGATCGACAGCCCGCTGAATACGCTCGTCACGAGGAAGGCGAGGCCCTGCACCGTTCCGACCAGCCCGTTGGCGTTGGCTTGGCGCTCTTGAGGTACCAGCAGAGTCACCGTCGTAGAGAGTGCGATGTTGCGCATGTTCTCGACGACCGCACCGATGAGGATGATGGTTGTGAAAGCCCAGAACCACGGCTGCCCGAGGTCGAGCAGTGTCGCCTCTGGGAAGACCGAGTACAGCGCCAACGACACCGCGAAGGCAACGAAGGTGAACGCCCCGGCGAACACCATTACGGCGTGCTTGCGGTGCCGATCGACGATCGTGCCGAACAGCATCGAGAAGATCGCGACGAACAGCATGTAGACACCGCCGATGATGCCAGTAGCGAGCACCGACCGGGTCTCGAGGTAGACCCAGAAGGTAAGCGCAAACCACAAGTAGCTGGTTGTGACGTTGGCAACCGCAGTATTGACTAGGACCTGAACGAAGGTGCGGTTGCCGCCGGGTGGGGGTGTGAGTTCTGCTGTCAGTGTTTCGGCAGAAGTGGGCATACTTGCCGCTCAGGCCACAGCCCGCGTGACAAGCTCCGTGATGTGTTTCTTCACGGCATCCGTCAACTCGACGATCGCAAACGAGGTAGCCCACATCGGGCCATCGTCGATAGCGGCGGTGTCGTTGAATCCGAATGTGCAGTAGCGCGCCTCGAACTTGGCGCCCGCCTGAAAGAAGCACAGCGGCTTGCCGTCGCGGGCATACGCCGGCATTCCGTACCACAGCTTTGGCGTGAGCTCCGGCGCCGTCGCCGTCACGATCGCGTGGATGCCCTCCGCTAGGCCGCGGTCGGGCTGGGGCATCTCGGCGATCTTCTCCAGCAGCGCCTTCGTCGA
Organism: Leifsonia sp.; assembly: GCA_031413035.1. Classification (GTDB taxonomy): domain Bacteria; phylum Actinomycetota; class Actinomycetes; order Actinomycetales; family Microbacteriaceae; genus Rhodoglobus. The sequence continues at coordinate 1,678 of JANOED010000113.1, forward strand.
CTCCTCGCGGTTCTGCTGCGCCTTGAGCTCTTTCGCCCGCTCCTTCATCGCCGCCTTTTCGGCTGCGCTGAAACCCTTAGCATCAGTCATGACGCTCCTTTCGAGGTGACCACATTCTCGCAGGCTAGGCCGTTGCGGGCACTAGGCCCAGCGCCTCGGCCCGTCGGGTTCGCCGGATAGCGACAAGCGCGAGCAGCGTCGAAGCCAACCCGAAAGCTAGCAGCACCGCGGCCGAGGCGATCACGCCGCCCGGGTCACCGCCCGAGAGGATGCCCTGCATTCCGTTGACCGCGTAGGTCAGGGGCAGGAACGGGCTCACCAACTGGAACGGCGCCGAGATGAGTTCGATCGGGTACACCCCGCCGGTGGAGGTGACCTGCACTGCCAACAGGAACAGCGACACGATCAGGCCACCGCGGCCGAGCCCGATGGTCAGCAAATAGTGGAACGCCGTGAACGCGATCGCCGTGAGCACCGCAAACCCGAGCGTTGCGGGCAGCAGGCTCCATGCAACGCCGAGCGCGCCGTGCAGCAGAGCAACCAAGAGCAACGCCTGAGCGATCGTCACGAGGCTGGCCTTGCCGATAG
>JANOED010000114.1:0-5949 GCA_031413035.1 Leifsonia sp.
ATGACTTCACCCAGTCCGAACAACGCTGGGACGTGGTCTTCGACGCGGTCGGTATGAGTAGTTACGGCAAGGCCCGTCGAGTCCTCACTCCAGAGGGCATCTACCTCTCGACAGTGCCCGGCGCGATCGTGTTCCAGTCACACTTCTCGAAGCGGGCGGCAATCTCCTTCACCGGGTTGCGGTCGCATGCCGCGAAGCGCCCCGATCTCGTCGAGCTGGCAAACCTCGCCGCACGCGGCGAGTTCGCGCCTGTGATCGACTCGGAGTACTCGTTCGACGACATCGTCGCGGCTCACACTCGGGTCGACTCCAAGCGCAAGCGCGGCACCGTCGTTATCAGGCCGCGGCAGTAGGTCGTCGGTACTCCAGCCAGCGTTCGGCAAGACCGCGCCACTGTTCGGCGGGGATGCCCTCGGCCAGCCCAAGGCCGTGGGCACCCCGCTCGAACACGTGGAAGTCGTGGGGCACGCCAGCGCGAGCGAGGGCCGTTGCGAGGGCGTAGGAGTGATCGGCTATCGCCACCGACTTGTCTTCGCCTGTGGTCCAGATGAACATCGGCGGGGACTTCGGGGTGACTAGCCGTTCGAGTGAGGTTGCACGACGCAGTCGGCGCGAGGGGCGCGGCCCCAGCAACTCGTCCCGGGAGCCGCGGTGGGTCTCTGCGAGCATTGAGACGACGGGGTAGGCGAGGATCGCGAAGTCGGGGCGTTCGTGCGCCGCGGCATCCGGAACCAAGGCAGCGTGCCCGGCAAGATGGCCGCCGGCGGAGAAGCCCAACACGCCCACGATGCGGGCTCCGGCAGCGCGCTCGGCCGCGATCTCGGCCTGCACCGCACGAAGCGGGCCCGGATGCCGCGTCTGAACCGGATACTCGACGACGCGAGCACTCCACCCCACGCCGCGGAGCCACTCGGCCACGGGCTCCCCCTCGTGCGGGGCGAGTCGGGCATAGCCGCCGCCCGGGAGTACGAGGATGCTGCCGGTTTGCTCGCTCACGCGGTCGATTCTAGGCGGATGCCGCTTGTCCGGCAGCGGGCCCGGGGAGGAGTACAGTCTCCTCGTGCCACCTCCAGCCCACCCGCCTCGCCGACTGTCCCGTATCGTCGGCTCGGGGCCGGTGCTTCTTCTCGCGTTTGCGTTCGCCGTCATGGCCGACCCGGTCTCGTCGGTTGCGTACGCGGTCGAGGCGGCCCTCCGCGCGCTGAACGGTGACCTCACGCTCCTCGTGGTCACGATGGGGCTGGTGGTCGCGGTGGTCGCTCTCGTCATCGTCAACTACCACCAACTCATCGCGCGCTACCCCCAGGGGGGAGGCGCGTCAGCCGCGGTCGGCGAAGCGTTCGGACGGGTGGGCCTTCATCCCGATCGGGGCGCTGATCGTCGACTTCGTGCTCACGATCGCGATCAGTGTCTCCGCCGGCGCGTCGGCCATCATCGCCTACTTTCCCGCGCTTGCACCGTGGCGCCTGATCATCGCTCTCGCGCTGGTCGTCATCGTTGCTGGGATCAGCTGGTTCGGCCACATCGTTTTCGCTCTGATGGCGCTATCGTTCGTCGGGGTTGCGGTGATCGTGCTGCTGTTCGGGCTCGGCGCCGAGCCGCTGAACGCAGTAGCGCCCTCACCCACGACGCCGCCCGGGGGAGCGGTGCTCGCCGTGATCTTCGCTTTCCCCGTTGCTATGGCGCTAGCGACCGGGGTCGAGGCGCCCTCGTCGGCAATCGCCCAACTGGGAGGACTAGACGATCGCCGCCGCCGTCTTTTCGGTCAGATCACCCTGTGGCTGACACTGGGCATCGTCGGCACCATCACGATGGGTCTGGCCATCGAAGCGTCGACCCTCGGCATCGGCCTCCCCGGCGCCGAAAGCACCCTGATCGCCGAGCTCGCCCGGTACGTTGCTCCGGAACCGGTCTTTGCCGCCTTCCAGCTGGTCACCGCCCTGCTGCTCCTCGCAGCGGCGAGCTCAAGTTTCCAAGCCGGCCCGGGGTTGCTCAAGGCCCTCGCCCGCGCGGGAACCGGCCCGGGCGACGACACCGGAATCGTTCCGCAGGCCTTCAGCCGAACCAACGCAGCGCACACGCCCTACTGGGGAGTGGTGCTCTTCGCGGTGCTCTCGATGGGAGTAGTCGCCATCGCCGGGGGGTCCGACCAGTCGCTCGTGCTGTTCTACGCCGTGGCGGTGTTCCTCAGCTTCCTCTCCGGCCTGGCCGCGATGACGGTATTCGCTCGCCGAGAGCGGCGTTGGCGTTCACTCGCTCTCAACGCCGTGGGAACCGCTGTCGTGGCTTTCACGCTCGTGGTCAACCTCGGCCGGATCTACCCGATTGTGAGTCTGGTCGCCGCGCTCGCGGTCGGCGGTGTGTTGTTCGCCCTCTGGGTGCGGGCGGGCCGGCCGGAGGGAATTAGAAGCCTCGAAGCGCAGGCCGAGGCGGATATCGAGCAACTCTGAGCCGTGACCGGGTGACCGGGTGAGCACGGGTGAAACACCGCCGCAACACGACGGCTCTAGGCTCATGCCATGGCTGATTTGTTCGATGGCTACGGCGCCACCGCAACCCAAGGCACAGCCACGCCCCCGTGGGACGAGATGTTCGCTTCCCCCGGTACGGCCCGTGCGTCGTACAAAGAGATCTACGCCGCGCTTGCCCAGATGACGCAAGACGAGCTGCGGGGCAGAACGGATGCCCTCGCAAGCTCGTACCTCGCTCAGGGCGTGACCTTCGACTTCGCGGGTGAGGAGCGACCCTTCCCGCTCGACGCGGTGCCGAGGGTCATCGACCAGGCGGAGTGGGTCGAGGTCGAGGCCGGGATTCGCCAGCGTGTGCGCGCCCTCGAGGCCTTCCTCGCCGACATCTACGGACCCCAGAACGCCGTCAACGACGGCGTGATCCCGGCCAGGCTGGTCACCAGCTCGGCGCACTTCCACCGTGAGGCGGCCGGAATCGAGCCCGCCAACGGGGTGCGGATTCAGGTGTCGGGCATCGACCTCATCCGCGACGAGCAAGGCGTCTGGCGCGTACTCGAAGACAACGTGCGGGTGCCCAGTGGTGTCAGCTACGTGATATCCAACCGTCGCGTGATGGCTCAGACGCTGCCCGAACTCTTCGTGTCGATGCGGGTGCGGCCGGTGGGGGACTACCCGCACAAACTGCTGCAGGCGCTGCGGGCATCCGCCCCCGCTGGGGTCGAAGACCCGACGGTCGTGGTGCTGACGCCGGGTGTCTACAACTCCGCGTATTTCGAGCACACCCTGCTGGCTCGGCTGATGGGCGTTGAGTTGGTCGAGGGTCGCGACCTGTTCTGCTCGGGCGGTCGGGTGTGGATGCGCACCACCGCCGGCCCGACCCGCGTTGACGTGATCTACCGCCGAGTCGACGACGAGTTTCTCGACCCGCTGCAGTTTCGGGCCGACTCCATGCTGGGCAGCCCCGGGCTCATGCTCGCCGCGCGACTCGGCAACGTCACAATCGCCAACGCGGTCGGTAACGGTGTCGCCGACGACAAGCTTGTGTACACCTACCTCCCCGACCTCACGCGCTACTACCTCGGCGAGGAGCCGATCCTCAAGAATGTCGACACCTGGCGTCTCGAGGAGCCGGGTGCCCTCGAAGAGGTTCTCGACCGCCTGCACGAACTTGTCGTCAAGCCGGTCGACGGCTCCGGAGGCAAGGGACTCGTGATCGGGCCTGCCGCTACCAAGGACGAGCTCGACGAGCTCAAGGGCCGCCTGCTCCGTGACCCGCGCGGCTGGATCGCCCAACCGGTCGTGCAACTGTCGACGATCCCTACGCTGGTCGATGACGGGATGCGCCCCAGGCACGCCGACCTCAGGCCCTTCGCGGTCAACGACGGCAACGCTATTTGGGTGCTGCCCGGTGGGCTGACCCGGGTCGCGCTGCCCGAGGGCGAGCTCGTCGTCAACTCGTCACAGGGCGGTGGTTCGAAAGACACCTGGGTCGTCGGGCAAGACCCGCTTCAGGTGACTCGGCACAGCATCCAGGGACTCGTCGCGGGTCAGGCGGCCGCGACCGAGTCGATCTCGATCATCACCCCGGAGATGTTGAAGCAGGATCATGGCCCCCGCGACCGGCCGTTGGGTCATGGGCAGCAGGAGCAGCAGCAACAGCAGGGATCGTTCCCTGAGGTTCTCGAAGGGGACACTTCGAGTGCCTCAGTGCACCGCACTTCGAGTGCCTCAGTGCCCGGCACTTCGAGTGCCTCAGTGCCCGGCGGTGCCGAATGCTGAGCCGCATCGCCGAGTCACTCTTCTGGATCGGCCGCTACATTGAGCGGTCCGACGGCACAGCGCGCATCCTCGACGTGCACCTCCAGCTTCTGCTCGAAGACCCGTGGATAGAGGAAGACCTCGCGTGCCGGTCGCTGCTCAGTGTCATGGGCAGCGAGGTGCCCGAAGACGCGGTGCTGACCCGGCAAGACATCCTGTCGATTCTCGCTGTCGACCGCTCCGAGCCGGCCTCGATCGCCTACTCGCTGGGCGCCGCTCGCGAGAACGCCCGTCGCGCACGCGAGATTGTCTCGACCGAGCTCTGGGAGTGTCTCAACACGACGAGGGCGCGGATGCCCCGCAAGGTCTCCAGCGACAAGGTGCACGAGTTCTTCGGCTGGGTGCGCGAACGCTCCGCGCTGGCCGTGGGCATCATCGAGTCGGCGACGAGCCGGGACGAGGCGTGGCAGTTCTTCACTCTGGGCCGCTCGATCGAGCGTGCCGACATGACCGCGCGCCTGCTAGCCACTCGCAGCCTGACCGAGGCATCCGGCCCCAGTTGGACGACGATTCTGCGGTCGTGCGGCGCCTACGAGGCCTACCTGCGCACGTACCGCGGCGTGCCGAGCGCTCGCAACGCTGCCGAGTTTCTGCTGCTCGACCGACTCTTCCCGCGCAGCATCCTGTTCTCGGTAACGCGTGCTGAGCAGTGCATGCGCGACATCGAGCCCCGAGCAGACCGAGTGGGTGTCTCCGACCAGGCGCAGCGCCTGCTCGGCCAGATTCGCAGCGAGCTTGAGTACCGGCCGATCGCCGAGATTCTCGAAGACCTCACCATGCACATGGACAACGTTCAGCTCGCGACGAGCGCCGCATCCGAAGCGATCAGACAGCGCTACTTCCCCACGAATGCGGTACCGAGCTGGGTGGGCGAGACCACGTGAATCGTCTGCGCATCAAGCACATGACCGGCTTCCACTACGGCGGCGATGTCACGGCCTCCTACAACGAGGCACGAATGCTTCCGGTGAGCTCAGACGGCCAAGTCGTGCTGTTCTCCAACCTCGAGATTCTGCCGATCTCGAGCCACCACAACTACGTCGACTACTGGGGTTCGCGGGTCTCGTCCTTCGAGATTCTCACGCCTCACAAAGAGCTCGCACTTACCGCCACAAGCCTCGTCGAGGTGCGCCCTCGCCCGCACGCCGCCGACTCGATCACCTGGGACGATCTCGCGACCGCCGCCGAGCGCACGACCGCGACCGTCGAGCAGCTTAAGCAGACCAGGCGCACGGCACCTCCTGTCGAAGTTGTCGACCTGGCTCGTGAGATCGCGGCGAAGTCGACGGATGCCGCCGCCGCCGCCCTCGAGATCTCCACAGCCATCGGCGACGCCGTCGAATACATGCAGGGCGTCACCGGCGTGCACTCCACCGCGGCCGAGGCCTGGGCCGTTCGCAAGGGCGTCTGTCAGGACATCACGCACTTGGCACTCGGAGCCCTCCGCTCGGTCGGCATCCCCGCTCGCTATGTCTCGGGCTACCTCCACCCGAAGCCCGCAGCGGCCGTCGGCGAGACCGTAGCGGGCGAATCCCACGCCTGGGTCGAATGGTTCTGCGGAGACGAATGGCGCGGCTTCGACCCCACCAACCTCATCGAGATCGGCGACCGCCACGTGCTGGTCGGCCGCGGTCGCGACTACAACGACGTGCCTCCGCTGCGC
>JANOED010000115.1:0-2765 GCA_031413035.1 Leifsonia sp.
GCCGCTGCCGAGGCGCTTCTGCGCGGCGCCACCGATCTTGCCGGTCGGGCTGGCGATGTCATTGAGCGGCTGGTAGGTCGCCTGAATCCCGAGCGCCTTGAGGGCGACGATCACCCATTCGTCGAGGAATGCGTACGAGTCGGCGAAGCTCATGCCTTGCACGAGTTCGACCGGCGCGTAGATCGAGTAGGTGATCACGGAGCCCGCCTCCATGAACATCGCCCCGCCACCAGAGATGCGGCGCACGATCTCGAAGCCGTACTTCTCGGCGTTGACGAGATCGACCTCGTTCTTGACCGACTGGAAGCTCCCGATCACGACAGCGGGCTTCTCCCACTCCCAGATGCGCAGAGTCGGCTTGCGGCGGCCTGCGCCGACCTCTTCGGCGAGTACCTGATCCATCGCCATCTGTAGCGCGGGATCGAGGGCTGGTCCCATGATCAGCTGCCACTCATAGTCCCGCCAGCTCGTGGCACGCTGGAGGGCACGGCGGATCGCCGTCGCTACTGCGTCTGGGGTGAAACCGAGGAGCGTGGCATCCGTCACTGCGGACTGGACGGCGGCAGACAGGCGCGACGGCTCCGCGTCAACGGGCAACCCGGTGACGGCCGCGTTGATCGCGGCGAGCGCACTGTCGGGCTCGAGGAAGAAGTCTCCGGCGAGCCGGAAGTCGCTGATGCGTTCGTCGACGACATCGAAATCGACCACCACCAGCTTGCCGCCGGGAACCTTGAACTCGCCGTGCATTAGGTAAGCCTAACTTGCTAGTGGCACGAACTCCCCGTGGCCCTGCGCGATCAGCCGCGCGCGCAACCGTGCGGCCGCTTCGTCGAGATCGGCCGGGCGGGCGTTGCGCTGGATGCCGGTGTGGCTGTACTCGAACACCGTCCACGACGGCCAGACGTGCAGGTGCGCGTGCGGAACCATGTAGCCCTCGTACATGATGCCGACCCGCGGCGAGCCCCACTCCTCGCGCTGGGCGAGACCGATCGTTCGGCCGACCCCGAAGATGTGCATCGCGACCTCTGCGGGGAGGTCGAGCCAGTGGTCCACCTCGTCGAGGGGCATCACGAGGGTGTGCCCCGGCTTGCGCGGCTCGATGGTGAGGATGGCGAAGCACGTGTCATCCCGCCAGATGAATCGGCCCGGGGAGTTGCCGTGGAGAATCTCGGTGAAGACGCTGGTCATGCGGCGAGGTGTGTGTCCAACCACGCAACGAGATCGCCGATGACCTCGTCGCGATTGGTCTCGTTGAAGATCTCGTGCCGGGCTCCCGGGTAGACGATGGCTTCAACCTCGGTGAGTCCCGAGCGAGTCACGTAGTCGGCGGCGAGCTTGGCGACGCTTTTCTCCCCGCCGAGCGAATCCTCGCTGCCGATCATGATGAGCAGCGGGATGTCGCGGGCGAAGTTCTTGGCGGGCTTGCCCAAGAGGCGCAGTGCGTCGGCCAGCCCGAAGAGCTTGATCGTGTCGGCATAGAAAGTCTTCGGATCGGCCGCGAAAGCCGTCGCGACCGAGGGGTCGCGGCTGAGCCACTCGTTCTCGGTCGAGTAGCCCTTGTTAAGGTCACCGCCGTTCATGTCACCGAAAGTGCGGTACGCCGTGCCGGTCAGAACGACCGCGTCGTAGTCGGCGGAGTGGGTGTTGATGATTATCTGCGACATCAGCGAGCCCCAGGAGTGACCGAGCAGCACGAGGGGCACGCCGGGGTTCTCGGCGCGAATGATCGTCGTGAACTTTCTCAGCGACTCAATGGTGCCGCGAAGGCCACCCGGGCCGAGTCGGCCGAGCTTGGTGGTGTCGCCCTTGTGCTGAACGAGGCCAGTCTGACCGTGGCCGCGGTGGTCGTCTGCGTAGACGCTGTACCCGGCGGCAACCAGAGCTTGAGCGACATGCTCGTAGCGCAGGGCGTGGTCGCCCAATCCGTGGGCAAGCTGCATGACGCCCTTCGGCTTCGCCGCCTTCCACACGTAGTAGTGGATGGTGACGCCGTCGGCATCCACGTAAGAACTGTCGGTTCGCACTGCACTGAATTTCGGCACGGGGCCTCCTCGCTCAGCTTCATCGTAGTTAGTTGAGCTGAAGAACGAGTCGCAGCGCTGTGGCAATCCTCGCCATCACGTGAGCACTCACCTGTCCAACGAAGGCTCCCAGGCGGCCCGGATCGACTGCAACGAGCTGCTCGGCCATGTCCTGTGTCGACACATCGCCGATGACGACAGTCGGCCGAAAACTGGTCGGTCGTGCAGAACGAGATGTGGGTGCGACCAGAAGCGTAGAGAGCGGGAGGTCGTCAGATTGAAGCACAACCGCGTAGCGAATACCCGCCTGCTCATGTCCGCGCCGGCCACGTGGCGCTCTTAGTTCGTGAATGTCACCACGCACGAAGGTCGTCCATGTGCGCCAGTATGGCGCGACTCTCTTCCCGATTTGCCGCGTCATCCACAAGCGCCTCGGCCTCTCGCCGCATCTGATCCCGCTGGCGCAGTGTTATTGAGTCGAGGAGGGCTTGGCGAAGCGCGGCGGAGACCGATGTGCCATCCGCTGTCAGTTCGTCGAGAGCTCGTTGAGAGCGCTCGTCGGTTCTGAAGTTCACGACCGTCATCGGGCTAGTGTATCGAACCCGTAAGACAAACGTAAGACATGGTCAGGCTTCCCGGGTGATCTCCACGGTCACGAACAGCGTGGAGCCGAACGGTCCCGCGTACACGCCGCGCAGCGGAGGCACGTCGTTGTAGTCGCGACCGCGGCCGACCAACACGTGG
>JANOED010000116.1:0-10471 GCA_031413035.1 Leifsonia sp.
GGCAATCGCGTGATTGAGGGATTCCGTTCACTCGCGGGCACCACCGATCCCACCACGGCTGCTCCGGGCACGATCCGTGGTGACCTCGGTCGCGACTGGGGACTCAAGGTTCAGCAGAATCTCGTGCACGGCAGCGACTCGCCCGAGTCCGCCGCGCGCGAGCTCGCGCTGTGGTTCGGTTAAACGGCAGGCGTCACCCCAGCAGCAACTGCGCCAGAAGGTCGAGCCGTAGTTGTGCCGCGATCGCGATGAGCAAGTACACCGCGAAGGTCAGCACCGGGATCCACCCATAGAGTCGCTCGCCCACCCGCACAAGCCCATCGCCGAAGTTACCTGAGCGCGCGTTGTGCAGCGTGAGCGTAAAGAACATCGGGATCGTCATCAACCAGACGAGCATGCACCACGGGCAGAGCGTTCCGAGGTTGAAGATCGACTGGTACGCCAGCCACAGGCAGAACGCGAAGGCGAGTACCACGCCCGCGTTGAAAGCGAGCCAGAACCACCGGTCAAACCGAGCGCCCGCGAGCAGGGCGACACCGACGGCCATGGGTGCGACGAATCCGGCGACACCAATGAGCGGGTTGGGGAAGCCCAGGATCTCCCCTTGCCACGAACCGAGATTCGCACCGCACTGCACAATGACGCTGAAGTTGCAGTCGAGATCGGCCGCCGGATTGATGAGCACAGCGATCTTGTCGAGGGTGAGGGCGAAGGCCGCGTACCAAGCCACTGCACCGGTAACAATTAGCAGGATCGCCAGCGCAACAGGGCGGCGAGGGGCGACGACGTCAGTCATGTTCGGATTATTGCACGGGCACAGTGACGGCTATCTGTCAATGCGTGCGATAATCGAAGCTAGTCATACGGGCCACGCCCGATATGGCGCCCAAGACAGCTTTACCGGGGCACACACCGGGCCAAGAAAGCATTTGTCAGAACCACAAATGCGCGAGTCGGATAGCCAGTTCCGAGCAGTAGTGACAGACCATGTGACAACAAGTGTGGTGACAGCACGACTGCCCCGCGAGCCCAGAGCCCGGAGTAGGACCTGAAGAATTAGTAGCGGTCCCTCGCACCGATTGCACGGAATGCATCGAATGCGAGAGATAGCGCACGAGAGAGTACCCGGTGGGCGGCGCTGTCGCCCAGCTGGGCTAGGAGTACACCAGCAATGGTGAATGACAACATCGAAGAGAACCCGAAGAAGAAGTCACGACTGTTCGGCCGCAAGGGTGCGGATGCCTCGGCAGATGCCACCTCGCAGTCTGAGGTAGCGCCGGCGGAGGCCGACCCCAAGAAGGCTCCGGCGCGCAAGCGCACCTCGCCGCCCAAGAGTGCGGCAAGTCATGTGAATGCCGCCGACGAGGCAACCCCGGCGAAGTCGCCATCGCGCAGTCGTGCGAAGAAGGTCGAGACACCTGCGGACGAGGCGTCCGACGCACCGCAGGCCAAAGCGCCCACGCGCCCGCCGACGACTTCGCTGCTGTTTCAGGCACCCGACCTGCCACCGACTGCCCAGCGCCCAGGCACGCCGCCCCGCGGACCGGTCGACGACGCTCCCGACGAGCCCGGAACCGTTCGTCGGCGCTCGCGTCGTCGCCCCGGTGAGGAGCTGCGGCCCGGTGACGAAGCCCCCAACACCGTTGTGCGCGTGCGTCAGCCGCGTCCGGAGCCCGTGCTCAGCAACGAGCCGACCCGCGTCAAGGGTTCGACTCGCCTCGAGGCGAAGAAGCAGCGCCGTCGCGATGGGCGTGACGCGGGGCGCCGCCGAACGGTGGTCACCGAGAGCGAGTTTCTCGCTCGCCGGGAGAGCGTCGACCGCGTCATGGTCGTGCGCAGCAAGTTCGAGCGCATCCAGATCGCCGTTCTCGAAGACGGCGTTCTCGTCGAGCATTACGTCGCGAAGGCGCAAGACGCAAGCCTCATCGGCAACGTCTACCTTGGTCGCGTTCAGAACGTGCTGCCCTCGATGGAAGCCGCGTTCGTTGACATTGGTCGGGGCCGCAACGCTGTTCTGTACTCCGGCGAGGTCGACTGGGATGCCGCGGCCTTAGATTCCGACGGCAAGACCCAAGCCCGCCGCATCGAGCTCGCTCTCAAGCCGGGCGACCGCGTTCTCGTTCAGGTCACCAAAGACCCGGTCGGACACAAGGGTGCCCGCCTAACCTCGCAGGTCTCCCTGCCCGGTCGCTACCTCGTTTACGTACCTAACGGGTCGATGTCGGGGATTAGCCGCAAGCTGCCCGACACTGAGCGAGCTCGCCTCAAGAAGATCCTCAAGGAGGTGCTGCCCGAGAACGTTGGAGTCATCGTGCGCACCGCCGCGGAGGGTGCTACCGAAGAGCAGCTCACGCTTGACGTTAACCGCCTAACCAACCAGTGGGCCGAGATAAGCCGACTCGTCGAGACCCAGCAGGCGCCCGCGCTGCTTCACTCCGAGCCCGACCTGCTGATCAAGATCGTGCGCGACGTCTTCAATGAAGACTTCCAGAAACTGGTCATTGAGGGTTCGGATGCCCGCCAGACGATCGACGGATACCTGCGTTCGGTCGCTCCCGACCTGCTCGACCGACTCGAGACCTACGAATCTACGACCGACTCGTTCGACGAGTACCGCGTCTCCGAGCAGATCGAGAAGGCACTCGATCGCAAGGTCTGGTTGCCGTCGGGTGGTTCGCTCGTGATCGACCGCACCGAAGCCATGACCGTCGTCGACGTCAACACCGGCAAGTTCGTGGGCTCGGGCGGAAACCTCGAAGAGACCGTCACCAAGAACAACATCGAGGCCGCCGAGGAGATCGTGCGCCAGCTTCGCCTGCGTGACATCGGCGGAATCATTGTCGTCGACTTCATTGACATGGTTCTCGAGTCGAACCGCGACCTCGTGTTGCGCCGGCTCGTCGAGTGCCTGTCGCGTGACCGCACCAAGCACCAGGTTGCCGAGGTCACCTCGCTCGGACTCGTGCAGATGACCCGCAAGAAGCTCGGTCTCGGACTCCTCGAGACCTTTAGCGAGACCTGTGAGGTCTGCGCTGGTCGCGGAATCATCGTGCACCACGACCCCGTCACCAAGCACCGCCAGCAGACCCAGACCGCGCAGCCCGAACAGAGCAGCGCAGGGCGGCGCAACCGCCGTGGCGGTGGTGGGGGTGCGGCAACCTCGACCCCCGCGGTCAAGAACGGTGTCGGCAGCGCGGGAACGCATGCGATCACCGAAGACGTGCGCAATGCGCTCGCCCGGGTTGCCTCCGTGACGGTGCACCCGACAACCGAGTCGATTCCGGTGGTCGGCAACCCGGTGGTCGAAACACCGGTTGCTGAGGCTCTCGAAGCGCCGGTGGTCGAGCGGGTCGAGTCCGACATCGAAGCCATCCTCGACATCCCCGTTACCAAGCAGCCCCGCCAACAGCGCAAGGTCTCGACCCAAGACGCGGAGCAGCTCCTCGACTCGGTGCTCGAGGCTCTCCCCGAACCGAAGCAGCCGGGTCAGGGCCGCGCGCGTGTATCGCGTCGGGCGGGCAGTGCTGGCCAGGTAGTGAGTGCGCCGACGGGAGACAGCTAGGAACTAGCGATCCCGCTGCGCGACCCGCAGCCCACTCGCCTCGAGTCGCTGCACGAACTCGCGGAGCCCCACCGGCTGCGCACCGAGCGCAACTAGCTCGGCCCACTTGCCCGCGGGCACGTCGTAGTGGTCTAGGTCGAACCCTCGCCGCGGAATCCCGGCGGCCTCAGCGAACGCGTGCAGTTCTTCGAGAGACGTATCGCTAACGATGTGTGCCCATAGAGTGTTGTGTGCGGGCCAGATCGGCTGGTCAATAAGCACGGTCATGAACCGATCCTAGGCAGGCACGAGTGCAAATCTCAGTGAAACGGATGCTCCGCACCCGCGGCGCCGTCGTCGCGGGCATCACGGCTCTCGCCGTGGGACTCGCCATTCTCGCTGGGCGTGCGCTCCTCCTCGTCATTGCGGCGGAGCCGTTCGCCGGCTTCGGTTTCATGATCCTCACGAGCGTCCTTCCGTTCACTGTCGGCTATTTCCTCGGCCTGTGGGTTGTCGCCCCCATCACTGAAGAACTGCGAATTGGGCACGTCATCACGCGCGCGGTTCTCGCGACCGGCATAGGTGCCACGCTGTGGTTCGTGGTACTCGGGCTGACCGGCGTGGTGGCCGCGATCGTATCCACCGACGACGTCCTGGGGATCGCTGCATCCCCCCAGCTGATTGGTGGCCAGTTGGGCTTTGCACTGCAAGAAGCCCTGGCTGGTCTGGTCATTTTGCTGCCGCTGGGCGTGCTCGGGGGAGTGCTGCTCTGGCTGTTTCGCACGGCAAAACCCGCCGATCACCACATCGAGGGCCTCATCGATGTGTAAGTCATTGTCTAGGCTGGAGTCATGACCTTCTTGCGCGTGATCAACATTCTCGGGCACCTGGCGCTAGTTGGGATGGCTGCCGTCATCATCGGCACGTCGTTGCTCGTGATCGCCGGAATAGTCTTCCCCGAACTGATCGCCCCGCTGCTGCCCTGAATTCCGCGAGACCCGCGCACGCGGGCGTTTGACCCGGCCCCCGGCGTCGCGTATTGTTGACCTTTGGTGTCTGCAGGGTTGAGCCCGCATTCGAACACCAACAGCTTCCAAAAAGTTAGGGACCAAGTGGTTTACGCAGTTGTGCGCGCCGGAGGGCGTCAGGAGAAGGTCGAGGTCGGCACGATCGTCGTACTCGACCGCATCGCGGGCGACAAAGATGGCAACGTCGAGCTCGTTCCCGTGCTGTTCGTCGACGGTGACAAGATCACCCACGACGCCAAGGCGCTGGGCAAGATCAAGGTCGTCGCCGAGGTTCTCGGTGACGAGCGCGGCCCGAAGATCGTCATCCAGAAGTTCAAGAACAAGACCGGATACAAGAAGCGTCAGGGCCACCGCCAGGAGCTCACTCGTATCAAGATCACCAGCATCGCGTAGGGGTAGAAATGGCACACAAAAAGGGCGCATCGTCCACCCGTAACGGCCGTGACTCCAACGCTCAGCGGCTCGGCGTGAAGCGCTTCGGCGGTCAGACCGTTCTCGCCGGCGAAATCATCGTGCGCCAGCGCGGAACCCACTTCCACCCCGGCGCCAACGTTGGCCGGGGCGGAGACGACACGCTGTTCGCACTAGCTGCCGGTTCAGTCGAGTTCGGCGCGAAGGGCGGCCGCAAGGTCGTCAACATCGTCACCCAGTAGTTTTTTTGCAGTACCGCAGGGGCGAGCTTCGGCTCGCTCTTGCTGTTTAACACAGAGAAGGAGGCAGTGCCATGGCGTCATTCGTCGACCAGGTAACCCTCCACCTTCTGGCGGGTCACGGGGGCAACGGCTGCGTGTCGGTAAAGCGCGAGAAGTTCAAGCCTCTCGCCGGCCCCGATGGCGGCAACGGCGGTGACGGTGGCGATATTGTTCTCGTCAGCGACGCCCAAGTCACCACCCTTCTCGGCTACCACCGCGCCCCGCACCGCAAGTCCGAGCACGGGCAACCCGGCCAGGGCGACCACAAGTCAGGTACGTCCGGCTCTGAACTGGTGTTGGCGGTACCCGTCGGCACCGTGGTCAAAGACGGCGAAGGCAACGAACTTATCGATATGGATGTCCCGGGCATCCGTTTCGTCGTCGGCCCCGGCGGTCAGGGCGGGCTCGGCAACGCCGCCCTCGCCACCACCAAGCGCAAGGCCCCCGGATTCGCCCTTCTGGGCACGCCGGGATTCGACGGCGACATCTTTCTCGAACTCAAGACCGTGGCGGATGTCGCGCTAGTCGGTTACCCCTCGGCGGGAAAGTCCAGCCTGGTCGCCGCCCTCAGCGCAGCGAAGCCGAAGATCGCCGACTACCCGTTCACCACCCTGCACCCCAACCTCGGCGTCGTCGAGTCGGGGGAGACCCGCTACACGATCGCCGACGTTCCGGGCCTAATCGAGGGCGCGAGCGAGGGCAAGGGCCTTGGCCTTGAGTTCCTTCGCCATGTCGAGCGGTGCACGGCCCTGCTTCACGTTCTCGACTGCGCGACCCTCGAACCGGGTCGCGATCCGATCAGCGACCTCGACGTGATTCTCGGCGAGCTCGCCGCATACCCGGTGCCGGAGGGCCAGCTCCCGCTTCTCGAGCGCGAGCAGGTCATCGCCCTCAACAAGGTCGACGTTCCCGAGGGACGCGAGCTCGCCGACCTCGTGCGCCCCGACCTCGAAGCCCGTGGATACCGCGTATTCGAAGTCTCAGCCGTGTCTCGCGCTGGGTTGCGCGAGCTCTCATTCGCGCTCGCAGCCCTCGTGGAGGCCGACCGCGCGGCCAAGGCACTTGAGCCAGCCAAGCAGCGCATCGTGATCCGCCCGCGCGCGGTCGACGAGAAGGAGTTCTCCGTCAAGGTTGAGGGTGGCACCTACGGCAACGTCTATATCGTGCTCGGAGCGAAACCCGAGCGCTGGGTGGCGCAGACCGACTTCGAGAACGAGGAGGCGGTGGGATTCCTCGCCGACCGACTCGCCAAGCTCGGCGTTGAAGATGAGTTGTTCCGCGCCGGGGCCGTGCCCGGCTCAACTGTGACGATCGCCGGTCGAGTGTTCGACTGGGAGCCGACGCTCTCCTCTACGGCCGAGCTCATGACGAGCCCCCGCGGCACCGACTCGCGGCTCGACGATAACCAGCGGGCCACCAACCGCGCGCGCCGACAGAGCTATCTGGAGCGAATGGACGCCAAGGCTGCCGCCCGCGCCGAACTCGAGGCAGAGCGCAACGCCGGTGTGTGGACCGACGACGAAGGCTTCGCGGTTGCAAAAGAGGAAGAGGCCAGTGAGTAGTGTCGTGACTTCGCGTGCCGGGATACCCGGGGCGCGACGCATAGTCGTGAAGGTCGGGTCGTCATCGGTCTCCGGCGAGAACGTGGGGCAGATTGGTGCACTCGTCGATGCGCTGGCGGCTGCTCACGGTAGAGGCTCGGAGGTGATTCTCGTGTCATCGGGTGCCATTGCGACGGGCATCCCCTTTTTGAAGCTGGATGCTCGCCCCACCGACCTGGCAACGCAGCAGGCCGCGGCCGCAGTCGGTCAGAACGTGCTCATCTTCAGGTACCAGGAGAGCCTTGACCGCTACGGCATCGTTGCGGGACAGATCCTGCTCACCGCTGGCGACATGGAGAACCCGACCCATCGTTCGAACGCGCAGCGCGCGATGGAGCGGCTCCTAGGCCTGCGGATCCTGCCGATCGTCAACGAGAACGACACCGTCGCAACTCAAGAGATTCGTTTCGGCGATAACGACCGGCTTGCCGCGCTCGTCTCGGTTCTCGTGCACGCCGATGTGCTCATTCTTCTCAGCGACATCGACGCGCTGTACACCCGTCCGCCCGGCGAGCCGGGCGCGATCGCGATCGCCACGGTGCCCTTCGATGATGACCTTGGTGCAGTGACCTTCGGCGACATCGGTTCGGCGGGCGTCGGCACTGGCGGGGCAGGCACGAAGGTGGCTGCTGCCAAGCTTGCGGCGGCGTCGGGCATTCCGGCGTTGCTCGCGGCAACGGGAAGCGTTGCCGAGGCCCTCGAGGGCGCCGAGCTCGGCACGTGGTTTGAGGCCGCGCCGCTAAACTCGCTTCATGCCTGAGTCAGTGCTCGCCACCTCGCTCACCTCCAAGCTCGAGGCCGCCCGAACGGCCGCTCGCGCGCTCTCGACGGTTACCACCGCACGGAAGAACGCGGCGCTGCGTGAGATCGCTGACGCCGTCATGCGCAATCAGGCGCCTATCTTGATCGCCAACGAGTTGGATCTCGCGAACGGTCGCGACAACGGGATGGCGGAGGCACTTCAGGATCGCCTTCGGCTCGACGAGAAGCGCCTGGCGGGACTCTCCCGAGCAGTACTCGACATCGTCGCGTTACCTGATCCGGTGGGCGATGTCGTGCGCGGGTCGAGCCTCGAGAACGGTCTCCAACTCACTCAGGTGCGCGTTCCTTTCGGTGTAGTTGGGGCGATCTATGAGGCCCGGCCTAACGTCACCATCGACATCGCCGCGCTCGCGCTCAAGAGCGGCAATGCTGTCGTGCTGCGCGGCGGCACGGCAGCAGAGAACACCAACCGAGTGCTTGTCGAGGTGATCCAGTCTGCCCTCGCCGCAACAGGACTACCCGTCGAAGCCGTGCAGACCATCGACGAGTTCGGGCGCGAGGGCGCTCAGGAGCTCATGCGCGCGCGCGGCTACGTCGACGTGCTGATCCCGCGGGGCAGTGCCGACCTCATCAACGCTGTTGTTGCAGAGTCGACAGTGCCCGTGATCGAGACTGGGGCCGGGGTCGTGCACATCTACCTCGACGAGTCCGCCGACCTCGACACGTCCGTCGCGATCGTGCACAACGCGAAGGTGCAGCGACCGAGCGTGTGCAACGCACTGGAGACCCTTCTGGTCAACGCGGCATCGGCCCCTCGTCTGCTGCCCGCGGTGCTCGCGAAGCTCGCGCAGTCAGGCGTGACGATCCACGCAGACGACCGCACCCGGGCCCTTTTTCCGGATGCCGTGCCAGCCACCGACGAAGACTGGGCCACCGAGTACATGAGCCTCGATCTCGCTGTGCGGGTGGTGGATGACCTGGATGCGGCCCTCGATCACATCCGCCAGTACTCCACTCACCACACCGAGTCGATCATCACGAACGACCTTGAGCGCGCCGAACGATTCCTCGCCGAAGTCGACTCCGCAGTAGTCATGGCCAACGCCTCCACACGGTTCACCGACGGCGGTGAGTTTGGTTTCGGCGCCGAGGTCGGAATCTCGACCCAGAAGTTGCACGCGCGAGGCCCCATGGGCCTCCCCGAACTGACGAGCACCAAGTGGGTTGTGCGCGGTTCCGGCCAGGTGCGCGGATAAGATACATCAGTACGCCCTGAACGGAGAACTGATGAATCTGGTCGCACTCGTACTGTCTGAGGAAGAGCTCGCCCCCCTGATCATGCCCCCGCTGGCGTTCGCGGCGATTGCTGCCGTGGTCTTCCTTGCGCTGGCTATCGTGGTGTGGAGTTACCGCGACGTGTCAAACCGGCACACCAAGACTCCCTCCGGTCACGACTCGCACTCTGCGGGCCACTAGGCAAACGTGCGGCGCGCCCGCATCGGCGTGATGGGCGGAACCTTCGACCCAATCCACAACGGTCACTTGGTCGCTGCGAGCGAGGTCCAGCAGCAGTTCGATCTTGACGAGGTGGTTTTCGTGCCCACCGGCCAGCCCTGGATGAAACCGGAGGTCACCGAGGGCGAGCATCGTTATCTGATGACCGTGATCGCGACTGCGGCCAATCCACGATTCACTGTCAGTCGGGTCGATATCGAGCGAGACGGCCCAACCTACACAATCGACACTCTGCGCGACATGCACGAGACCCACGCGAATGCCGACCTGTTTTTCATCACCGGTGCCGACGCAATCGCTCAGATTCTCGACTGGAAGGACGTCGATGAGGTCTGGTCTCTCGCCCATTTCATAGCTGTTTCACGGCCAGGACACCCCCTGACTATTAGCGGTTTACCAGAGCAGGGCGTAAGCTCTCTTGAGGTGCCGGCCCTAGCAATATCCTCTACGGATTGCAGAAGTCGGGTCAGTCGGGGCTTTCCCGTCTGGTATTTGGTTCCCGATGGTGTCGTTCAGTACATCGCCAAACACCACCTCTATCGGAGTAGTTCATGACCACATTCCAAGAGCCGCAGCCGCAGTCGCGGCGCTCGGTTCGGCAGGGTGAGCGCGAAACTTCCGACCCAAAGCCGCCATTCTCAACCACAAGTCCATTGGCTGCGCCTCCTCCGTCGTTCTCGGCCCCGACATCGGGTCGGCGGTCCGCCCAGCCTGCCCCTACGGCGGCGCCTGAGCCGCTGCTGTACTCGGCTCCGGTTAGTCCGGGTGACGAAGTTCCGCCCGCGCCGTCGTTCCGTCCCAGAGGAACCGCCGCCGCACCGCCCGCACCGGACCAGGATTCTTGGCAGACGTCTGCTCAGGCGATGCCACCCGAGCAGACGTATCGAACTCGCGACTTCAGTCCCGAGGGCCGCCGGGCTGCCGCACCCTCACCGTCTTTCGCGCGCGAGCCGGAATGGACTCACACCTCCCCACCTCCGACCGACCTCGGCTATCAGACGCAGGCGCGTCCGTCGTACGAAGCTCCGGCGCAAGCCTATGCCGCGCCGACCTACGTACCGCCTGCCGATGCACCGCCTGCCTACGTACCGCCGGTCGCAACGGATGCCCCGGTTCACAGTGCCCCGGCACAGCACACCCTCCCGGTCGAGCAGACCCTTTCGCGACGCGAGTTGCGCGCACTGCAGCTCGCCGAACAGGCGGCCGCCGCACCGCTCGCTGCTCCGGCACAAGTCACAACGCCGGCACCGGCAGCAGCACAGGCGCCCCCCATTGCGCAGGTGCCGCACTTCTCCGCACCCCCGGAACCCCTGCTCAACACCGGCCTCACCA
>JANOED010000117.1:0-3443 GCA_031413035.1 Leifsonia sp.
TGCACAGCATCGACGAAGGCCGCGACCCGGCGTCCCGGGTTGTAGTCGTCGGCAGACCGGCCGCGCACGACGATCGTCTCGACACCGTCGCGCTGGATGAGCGCGGGAACTTCGCGGCTCAGAGTGGGGTGGCCGAATACGATGACACGCTGAACCCGATCACCGAAGTCGGGGGACGCCAGCAACTCGCGGTAGGCGACCACCAGGTTCGGCCCGAAGTGAGCACCGCTCGCAACCTCGGCGAGCAGGGGTGCGCCAAGCTCGCGGGCGACCTCCTCAGCGCGTTCGCCCGCGCCGGTGCCGGCGACGACAATGGTGCCGGGTGCGGTGGGGAGGGATCGTGGGTTGAGTAGCGCGGAGCGCGTATCGAAACCTCCCTCCCAGTAACTCGCGGGTGAGGTCTCGACAGGCTCGACCAGCGGAGGCAACTCGAACGCCGACGACAGCGGTTCTGCGAACGAGAGGTTGAGGTGCACCGGGCCGGAAGCCCGCGCGTACGCGTCGCGCGCGAGGGCGGCCGCGGCATCCGCCTCGCCGTCACGCCCGCTGGGCGCTGGGACGTCCCACGAGGCGCGAACCGCTGAACTGAATATGCCCGGCTGCTCGGTGGTCTGGTTCGAGCCGACGCCACGCAGTGACTCGGGTCGGTCGGCCGTGATCACGATGAGCGGAACCCCGGAGTGGTGCGCCTCAAGCACCGCCGGGTGCAGGTTGGCGACCGCGGTGCCCGAGGTGGTGATCAGGATAACCGGGCGACGTGTTTCGACTGCGGTGCCGAGCGCGAGAAATCCGCCCACCCGTTCGTCGATGCGTACGCGCAGGCGCACGCGGCCGACCCGGTCGAACTCGGCAGCGGCGAGGGCTAGCGCCTGCGATCGCGAACCGGGCCCGAGCACAATGTCGCGAACCCCGAGACGGATGAACTCATCAAGTAGCGCCACAGCAAAAGCGGTGGCCGGAGACTCAGTCTTTGGGGGGGTCATCGTCGAGCTCAGCGAGCTCCTGCTCAAGACGACGGATGCGCTCGTTCTGCTCCTCGTCGCGGCTGAGATTCTTGAGGAAGTTCGGGTCGTCGTCGGGCGCGATCGTGCGACGCTCGCCCCCGCGCCGTCCCCACTCGTGACCGACGAAGAACCACAGTAGGGCGCCCACGAACGGTATGACCACGATGATGATGATCCAGACGAACTTGGGGAAGGCGCGCACCCGAGCGCGCTCGATCAGCGCGAGATCGACGAGCGCGAAGACATCAAGAATGAACGCCGCGACGACGAAGATGAGCAGACGTCCCATAGCGTCAATCTTAGGCTGGCGCGCTGCGTGCAGGCTGGGTGCCTACACTGGCTAGGTGAAACCGTGGGTGCTCTACAGTCTGGTTCGCGTCGGCGTTTTCGCAGTCGCCTTCGCAATTCTCTTCTTGATCGGGATCGAGTGGTGGCTCGCCGCAATCATCGCTGCGGTCATCGGGCTGTGCGTGGCCTACATCTTCTTCGGCAAGCTTCGGGATGCCGTGGCGCTCGATATCGCTGATCGGCGCGCTCATCCCGCCACTGACCCCGACGCGGCCGCCGAGGACTGAGCCCGCGAAGGTCGAGCCGGCGCAGCGGCATCCTTAGAAGGCGATGGCCCAGCCGAGCCCGAGCCCAAAGGCCAGCGCCGTCAGTGCCGTCAACCGCAGGGCAAGAATGAGCTCCTGCGGGGTCTTCGCGGTGAGCGTGATCCCGATCGCGGGCAGAGCGGCGAGCAGGGCGAAGTAGACCAAGTACGCGTTCGCATAAAACAGCACGAAGAACACGAGAATGCCGAAGGGCAGCAGCATGAGCACGCTGTAGGTAATGCGGGATGCCCGGTCACCGATCAGCACCGCGAGCGTGCGCTTGCCCGCGAGTTTGTCTTGTTCACGGTCACGGATGTTGTTGACCATGAGTGCTGCGCAGGCGATGAAGCCTGCCGCCGCACCCGCGAGCCAGCTCTCGATGGTCACCGTGCCGGCCAGCACAAAGGTGGTCCCCACGGTCGCGACTACGCCGAAGAGCACGAAGACGACGAGTTCGCCCAGCCCGTAGTAGCCGTAGGGGCGCTTGCCGCCCGTATAGAACCAGGCGGCGAGAATGCAGACCGCACCGACCGCGATCAGCCACCAGAGCTCGGTGCGCCAGACAATGATCAGGCCGGCAACGGCAGCAAGCCCGAAAAATACGAGGGCAACGGTGAGCACCGTGCGCGGCTTGGCTGCACCCGACGCGGTCAGCCGGCGGGGCCCGACGCGGTGCTTGTCGGTTCCGCGAACACCGTCTGAGTAGTCGTTGGCGAAGTTCACTCCGATCTGGAGGAAGACCGCGACCGCGAGGCAGGCGAGAGCGCGGAGCCAGTGCCAGCCCGGACCGGCATCCTCATGAGGCAAGACGTAAGCCGCAGCGGTTCCCAGCGCGACCGGCGCGATGGCGAGGGGAAGGGTCTGCAAACGCATTCCCGCGATCCAGTCGCCGAATGTGGCCTTGCGCACCGTCACGACCCCGGGGGGAACCCCAGGGCGGCCGCGCTTCTTGCTCTTGCCGCGTGCTGCATCCTCGCGCGCCTTCTGCGCCTTCAGCTGAGCTGCGGCACTCGGTGCCGGAACGGACTGGGGGTTGATGCGCTGCTGCCGGGGATTCGCCACGGAGGAAGTCTAGCCAGCCCGCTGAAGCACGAGAGTGGCGATCGCCAAGCGGTCCGGCTTTCCGGAGGCGAGCAGCGGCAACTCGTCGACGATCACCAGACGATTCGGGGATCCGGCGGGGCCTAGCTTGACCGCCACCGCCTCCCGCAGAATGGCAAGGTCCATCGACCCGGTGCTCACGACGACCGGCACCTCGCCCCACTCGGGGTGCGGTGAGGCGACAACGACAGCATCGCCGAGGCGAGCAAGTTGACGCACGACCGCCTCAATCTCGGCTAGCGACACCTTGATGCCTCCGCTGACGATGATGTCGTCGACCCGGCCCGAGACCGTGAGGCGGCCGTCGGTGATCGACCCGGTGTCATCTGACCGATACCAGCGTCGGCCGTCTCGTTCGGGGAAAGAGAACGCGGTACGACGCGGTTCACCAAGATAGCCCTCGGCGAGAACGCTCCCGGTGATCTCCACGCGACCTTCAACGATCGCGAGCTCGGTGTCCCCGATCGGCACGCCGTCATAGACGCAGCCGCCCGAGGTCTCGCTCGACCCGTAGGTGCGCACGACCTTCAAGCCCATGTCCAGCGCGGCCGCAAGAAGCTCGGGTGTCGTGGATTGTCCGCCCACGAGGATCGCGTCGAACCCGCGCAGGGCGTCGGTCGCGGCATCCGACGCCACGAGCCGGGCGAGTTGCGCGGGCACGAGTGAGACGAGTCGGGTGGGGTGGTCGAGCCGCTCGGCTGCCGCCACGAACGCCTCCGCGCTGAACGATGAGTCGGTCACGGCC
>JANOED010000118.1:0-5504 GCA_031413035.1 Leifsonia sp.
TGATCATCGGGGCATTCGTGTAGGGAAATTGCAAATAGACCTCACCTTTTCCTGAGATTCGCGATACCCTCGTCTCACCTGACCGAAGGACAACCGATGTCTCTGCGCCCCGCCTCCCGCAATTCCTTGATCGGCGGCGCAACCGTCGCCGTGGCAGCCCTGTTGGGCATGATGATCGTGCCGGCCGCGAGCGCCGCTGATGTTGTGGTTGTTCCTACCCCAGCCGACACCGACGTGACTGTCTCGGCTACGGTCGACGGAACCTTCATTCAGTCGACCTTCGGCACCGTGCACAGTGCGGGAGACACCTACCTAGAGACCGTAGACATCGTCGGCTACGACCTGACGTCGTTTGAGGCGACGAGCGACTACGTCTTTGTCGTCAGTTCGAGCGCGGACTGGACCGATTCGTCGATAGAGACGTGTCTGTCGTACGACCCAGCCGAGATCGATGGCGACCCGGCTTTCTATGTTCGAACCTATGACGCGAACACCGACACGTTCTCTTGGATCGACCGAACGACCGGCATACCGAGCCCGGGAATTGTGTGCGGCATCGACTACTGGGCGACGTACTCGGGTGAGTACGTTCTCGGCTTCACACCGGCACCGTTCGTGCCCGGTCCGCTGCCAATCGTCACTGACGACTTCGAGTTGAGCTTGGACCCTGTCATTGGGCCGAATGGGTTCAACGACGATCCGGACGCCCTGTCGCTGCACTTCCGAATGGCAAACGTATCCGCAGACACCTCGACACGAATCGGCTTTGCTGTCGATCTGGCGACACCAGGGGTCCCGAATAAGCTGTGGTTGGCGGAAAATTGGGGCGACTTGGCTGACGATCCTGGCATTCAGGAGCTCCTAGAGTTCTTCACCTTCCCCCTCGCACCAGGCGAGGCGTTTGAAGAAAATGTCCCTAGCTGGCCAGGCAAGACCTACAGCTTCTACTTACTTGACGACATCCTCGACGAGGGAGAGTACCTGGGCAGCTACACCGCCGATGGTGGATTTGTTCCGATCATCTTGGGGTCATCGAGCGGGTTTGGCGTGACGATTGGTACTGAGGCGACCGTCACTGGCGGTACCCCTCCTGAGATCTTCCCGGGCGTGACGGCGACGGTTGAAGCTGATGGACTCACGCCGGGGGAGACGCTCCAGTTCTGGATGGCTCCGGGACTCGACTACTTCTGGTTCTACCTCTTGGGAGCAAACCTGCCCGACGACGCGATCTACGTCGGCTCAGGGACAGTCGACCCCGACGGCTCCCTCGCCTCGACCTTCGACCTGCCGCCGTCGACCGCCTATGGCACCTACCAATTGATCTTGGGCGATCCGGCGACCCGCTACTGGCCCGCCGGCAGCGCCGAGTCTTTCGAGGTTCAATTCCCATCCTCGTCGAACGCGACGACGACGCCGACGGGCAACTCGGTCGGGGTTTCTGTTCCGCTCGATGAAACTCTGGTGAACCTTGTGTTCCCCAACGTCACAAGCGCCGGATCAACCAGCGTCGCCGCCTCCACTACGGGGCCGGTCATCGACTCGTTCCTGCTCACAAGCACGCCGCAGGTTTACTACCACATCGATTCGACCGCGACCTTCACGGGTCTGGTCCAGGTGTGCATCACATACAATCCGCTCACGCTGACCGGCGGAATCCCGTTCCTGTATCACTACAAGCAGCTCGGCCCGAACAGCTACCAGTGGCAGAACATCACGACCAGCAGCGTTGCCGGACTCGTGTGTGGACTGACCGACTCGTTCTCGCCCTTCACGCTCGGCTACACGACAAACCCTGAGGTTGTGCTCACGACAAAGGAGCAGTGCAAGAGCGGTGGCTGGGCGACGAGCACTCTGCCCATCTTCAAGAACCAGGGCGACTGCGTCAGCTACTTCGCGAAGGGATCGAAGGGCAAGAGCAATAAGTAGGGCTACGCCTAGGTTGCTTGCTTTGGATAAGCGCCAAATTCAGAGCAGTTTCCGATTCGGCTGCGGGGATACTTGAGAGTGTGAGCGATTTGGCGATGTTCCCCCTCGGGTCTGTGCTGTTTCCCCACATGCCGCTGTTGCTGCGGGTATTCGAGGATCGCTACCTCGCCATGCTGTCGACAATCCTGCAACACGAGCCGAGCGAGTTCGGGGTCGCTCTGATAGAGCGCGGTCAGGAGGTCGGTGGTGGCGAGAAGCGCTTTCCGCTTGCGACCGTTGCCCAGATAACCCAGTTGGATGCCACGGAAGGTTTCGTGGTTCTCATTGCGGAGGGCGGTCGACGGGTCGAGGTCGAGGAGTGGCTCGCCGACGACCCATACCCGCGCGCATCCGTGCGGATCGTGCCCGAACTCGAATGGGAGGACTCACTTCAACTGCTGCGCGACCAAGCCGAAGAGGCGGTACGCCGCATCATCGCCTTGTCCAGTGAGTTCACGGATCAGACGTGGCCGAGCGACGTCGCCCTCGACGACGACCCCATCGCGGCGGCGTGGCAGCTCGCGGCCATCGCGCCATTCGGTCCGCTTGATCAGGTGCGGCTTCTGCAGTCGACGTCGACCCGGCAACTCCTTGAGGGCATCCTCGAATGCGCAACTCTCAGCGAAGAAACCCTCCGCGCCCCGTGGGCCGACGGTGACACCGCTCTTGACGACTGATACGGTCGCATCGTGACGACGCTACCAAGTCCTGTCGAAGTGCCGATCTCAGACATACTTGGATGGGACGTCCAAACATGGTCGCCGGCTGTTGCACATTGGGCGGCCGTCGTAGCTGGCCGAGGCGTCCCACTTGACTGCCTTGAGGTCGGAGCTGGCCCTGGTGGGCCCTCCCTTTGGCTTGCAGCCCAAGGCCACCACGTTGTTTGTTCGAATCGCTCAGACAGCGAGTCGCTTGCGCGCCCCTTGCATTCGAGGTATCCCGGCGTGACCACGATCGAGTACCGAGACATCGACGTTCTGGAAATTCCTTGGACCGAGCACTTTGATGTGATTGTTTTCAAGTCGGTGATTGGTGGCATCCACCCGGCAAATATCGCAGCGCAACTAAAGGCAATGGGCCAGATCCTTGCCGCTCTCAAGCCTGGGGGGGTACTTCTCTTCGCCGAGAATGTGAGCGGAACTTGGATGCACCGTCTCGGCCGCGCGCTGGCGTTTCGTCGGAGGTCTGATTCGTGGCGCTATCCCGCGCTACGCGAGATGCGGCAACTACTTCAGGGATTCAGTTCTTACGAGCTCCACTCGACCGGCGTCGTCGCACTGTTCGGGACACGGGAGTCCTCCCGCGCTGCTCTTGCCCGCGCCGACAGTGCGGTCTTTAACCCCTTTGTCCCCGCCTCATGGAAGTACGTCGCCTACGGATCGGCGATCAAGTGAAACACTTCCGATCCGCCATCGCCGTGGCCCTCCCGGGCGCGGCGTTGGTGATCTTCGGCGCGCTTTGGCTGGTCTGCTGGCTGGTATCGGGCTTCCGCTTTCCGGTGGAGGAGTACGGGGGCTGGAATGCGGTAGCCGCAGTGGCGCTCGTGGCGACTGGCGCGGCCCTTCTCGCCACCGCTCGGCCCTCGCGCCCCAGGTAAACGCGTACACTGCCGCCATGACCGAAGTGCAGCCGTACACCGTCACGCGCAAGTACGAAGGATTCGAGGTTCGCAGCTATCCCGATCACCAAGTGGTAGAGGTAGAGGTTGATGGCAACTTCTTTCAGGCTGGCAACCGTGGCTTCCGTCCGCTCATCGCCTATATCAGCGGCAACAATTCCCAACGGACACAGATTGCGATGACCGCCCCGGTCATCCAAGCGGCCACCCCCACGGGTACCCAGACCGTGAGTTTCGTCATGCCCGCCTCGATGGATGCCGCTGCTGTCCCCACCCCGAGCGATCCGGTTGTGCGCGCGCGCCAGGTGCAGGCGGGCCTCGTCGCTGCACGGATATTCAGTGGGGGCTCCAGTGATGCGCGTTTTGCAGAGAATGCGGCCGAGCTGCTCTCTGCCCTCCGTAAGGAGAACTTAGTCCCAGATGGGGAGGTCTACTTCGCCCGTTACGACCCGCCTTGGAAGCTGGGATTCCTGAAGCGCAACGAGGCGCTCGTGCGACTGGCCGCCTAGGCAAACTCGTATCTTGCTAGGCTGACCCCACAACTGAAGATCGGGCCGCAACACGATGCGGGAGAGCTCGCCGCCCCAGACGGCGTCGGGCACCGAAGGAGCAAGCCTCCCCGCCAATCTCTCAGGTTCACGAACCGCATCGAACTGGCCACTCTGGAAAGCGCCGTTCGCACCCACAGCGAACTGCCGCCGGCGGTGAAAGTGTCCCTGAATGCCAGGTGGCGCGAAACTCTCAGGCCCACTACAGAGGGGGAGTTCTACCCAGCAGCCGTGCACCCAGGAGAACTCCGTGAGCGATCGAACGTCCCCCCTACATCAGGTGCATGTCGCTGCGGGTGCCAGCTTCACCGATTTCGCGGGATGGCAGATGCCCGTGCGGTACAGCTCAGATCTCGCCGAGCATCACGCGGTGCGCACAGCGGCTGGCATCTTTGACATCTCCCACATGGCCGAGATTCTGGTCAGTGGCCCCGACGCGCCAGCCTTCCTCGACTACGCGCTCGCCGGTCGGCTCTCGGCGATCGCTCTCGGTCAGGCCAAGTACAGCCTCCTGCTTGCCGATTCCGGCGGCATCATCGATGACCTTGTGGTCTATCGCCGCGGCGACCAGACCTTCCTCGTCGTGGCGAACGCCGGCAACCGTTACCCAGTCGTCAGCGCTCTTACCGAGCGTGCCGCCGGGTTCGACGTGACTCTCGAGGATCAAAGCGACAACATCTCCCTCATCGCGGTGCAGGGTCCGCGCTCGCGGGGGATTCTTGAGGCAACTGAGGGCCTCAGCCAGTTCGGCATTCCGCTCGACGAACTCAAATACTACTGGAGCACCGATGCTCGCTTCGGCGACATCGACGTCATCGTCGGCCGCACCGGCTACACCGGTGAAGACGGGTTCGAGCTGTACATCCGGGCGGATGCCGCGGCCGACCTCTGGGCGGCCCTCGTGTCGGCTGGTGCCCCGTTCGGCCTCGTCCCTGCGGGCCTCGCTAGCCGAGACACCCTCCGGCTCGAGGCGGGCATGCCCCTCTACGGACACGAGCTCACGCTCGACACCTTCCCGGTGCAGGCGGGGCTCGGGCGCGTGGTTGCCCTAGCGAAGGAAGGCGACTTCGTGGGCCGCGCCGCAATCGAGGCTGGCCCCGCCGATGGGTCTCGCGTGCTCGTTGGCCTGACCGCCGAGGGCAAGCGCGCGGGCCGCGCCGACTACCCGCTGGTCGTCGGCGACCGTGAGGTAGGAGTGATCACGAGCGGGGCGTTGTCCCCGACCCTCGGGTACCCGATCGCGATGGCGTTCGTGGATCCCGACGTGAGCGCGCCGGGCACCACGCTCGAGATCGATGTTCGTGGGAGTCGCGTTGCGGCATCCGTAGTCCCCCTGCCGTTCTACAAGAAAGAAGCGAACCATGACTGATGAG
>JANOED010000119.1:0-12474 GCA_031413035.1 Leifsonia sp.
GATGCCGCGGCATCCGCAATTCGCTCCCTCGAGGCATCGGCGCTCACGCAGACCCTCTCGGGTCGCTACCTGCCGACCGAGTCACCCCAGCAGAGCGACTTCGAGGCGGGGGAGCGCAGCGCGATCGCCGTGTCTGAACTCGTGAACCTGTGGGCCGACGCGCCCGACGGGGTTTACGCGGGGTACGTCGTCGCTGACACTCCCGCTGCGGGCCTTGAGGCGATCTACTCTCCACCGCCCAACACCGAGGTCTCGCTGAACCTGCTGAACGTCTTCTACGCGATCGAGTGGGTGCTGTTCGCCGGCTTCGCCGTGTTCCTCTGGTACCGGCTGGTGAAGGACGCGCTCGAGGAAGAAACGGCTTCCGATCCGAACGCCGAGGAGCCGCTCAGACAGGCGACCGTAGAATAGAGCCATGCCTATCGGACCCCGGCCTGACGACATCCCGCGGATTCGACGCACGGTTTCGGTCTACAAGGTCTCGTCCATCATCACGGGCACCTTCCTGCTGCTGCTGACACTCATGATGGTGCTGCGATACGGGTTCGGCGTCGACATCGAGCTGCTCGGGCCGTACGGATTCCTTGCGCTCACCCCGAAGGATCTGATCGCGGGCATCAACCTCTCGACGGTGATCCTGATCGCCCACGGTTGGCTCTACGTGCTCTACCTCGCCTGTGACTTCCTGCTGTGGCGCTACCTGCGGTGGTCGTTCTTCAGGTTCGTGTTCATTGCGCTCGGCGGCATCATCCCGCTGCTCTCGTTCTTCCTTGAACGTCAGGTGCCGCGACAGGTCGAGGAGCGCATCGCGGCGATTCCGGCCCCGGCCGAGACGGTCGCCGCGTGAGCGCCACGGAAGCCCAGCCCGTTCTCGTCGTCGACTTCGGTGCACAGTACGCGCAGCTAATTGCCCGGCGCGTGCGCGAGGCGAGCGTGTACAGCGAGATCGTTCCGCACACCATTACCGCGGCCGAGGTCGCGGCTCGTCGCCCGGTCGGCATCGTGCTCAGCGGTGGTCCGTCGAGCGTCTACGAGCCGGGCTCGCCGACCCTCGACCCGGGAATTCTCCAGCTCGGCATCCCCGTTCTCGGCATCTGCTACGGCTTTCAGGTCATGGCGCAGCAACTCGGCGGTGAAGTCGCCAACACGGGTTTGCGTGAGTATGGCGCAACCGACCTGAGCGTCACGGGCGGCGGTGGCGCGCTACTCGCGGGACAACCGCCTGCCCAAACCGTGTGGATGAGTCACGGCGACTCGGTGTCCCGAGCTCCCGACGGGTTCGAGGTGCTCGCCTCGAGTGACTCCACCCCGGTAGCCGCGTTCGCGTCGGATGCACGGCGCCTGTACGGGGTGCAGTGGCATCCGGAGGTCAAGCATTCTGAGTTCGGGCAGCGGGTGCTGGAGAACTTTCTCCACACCGCGGCGGGTATCCCGGCCGACTGGAACTCGGGCAGCGTCATCGCAGAACAGGTCGAACGGATCCGCGAGCAGGTCGGTAGTGCTCAGGTCATCTGCGGCCTGTCGGGCGGCGTCGACTCGGCGGTTGCAGCGGCGATCGTGCACAAGGCGGTCGGCGACCAGCTCACCTGCATCTTCGTCGACCACGGACTGCTGCGACAGGATGAGCGTCGCCAGGTCGAGGAGGACTACGTCGCCTCGACAGGCGTGCGGCTCGTCACCGTCGATGCCGTCGACCAATTCCTCGACGCGCTCGCCGGGGTCACCGACCCAGAGACCAAGCGCAAGATCATCGGGCGCGAGTTCATCCGCTCGTTCGAGGCGGCTGCGGCTTCGCTCGTGGCTGAGGCGGCGTCGGGCGGCGAGCCGATCAAGTTCCTCGTGCAGGGCACCTTGTACCCGGATGTTGTCGAATCCGGCGGCGGCACCGGCACGGCCAATATCAAGAGCCACCACAACGTCGGCGGGCTGCCCGAAGACCTCCAGTTCGCGCTCGTGGAGCCGCTGCGCACACTCTTCAAGGACGAGGTGCGCGCGATCGGTCGCGAGCTCGGGCTGCCCGAGGTGATCGTCAGCAGGCAACCGTTTCCGGGGCCAGGCCTCGGGATCCGCATCGTGGGCGAGGTTACCCGTGAGCGCCTCGACCTGCTCCGCTCGGCGGACGCGATCGTTCGCGCCGAACTGACCTCAGCAGGTCAGGATGCCGCCATCTGGCAGTGCCCCGTCGTGCTCCTAGCCGACGTGCGCTCCGTCGGCGTGCAGGGTGATGGGCGCACTTATGGACACCCCATCGTGCTGCGGCCGGTCTCGTCGGAAGACGCCATGACCGCCGACTGGACGCGCGTGCCCTACGAGGTGCTCGCTCGCATCTCTAACCGGATCACCAACGAGGTGTCGGGCGTGAACCGCGTGGTGCTCGACATCACCTCGAAGCCTCCGGGCACGATCGAGTGGGAGTAGCGCCGAGGGTTGCCGGTAGGGGCGTGGCCGCTAGTTACGCCCGACGCCTCCGCGTCACCAGCACAACGCCCGCCGCCAGCAGCAGCAGCGTCGCGGTGAACGGCGCGATGAGGCCTGTGATCGGTAATCCAGTGCTCGCAAGGCGGCTACCGGCTGCGATCTGGATGGCTGTCCAACCGATCACGTCGCCGTCGGCGTTCTGCGCGACGAGTTGGTGGGCGCCGATCGGCAGCGTCGGCAAGATCGGCACTGTGACCTTTCCGGTGGTCGAGACCTGAACCCAGTTGCCGAGCAGCACCGGCGTGGAGTGACCCCAGACAGAGACCCACTCGCCCGCAAGGTCGGGATCGACCTGCACCTCGATCGTCTCACCCTGCGCGGCCTCGGGGTCAGACGAGATCTCGTCCTCTTCAGATGGTGTCAGGTCTGCGGTTGCGACGGCAGCGGGCGCTGCGCCCGGCACCGGGATGCTCATGCTCGCGTCGACGTCAGTGACAACTGTGCCGCCCGAGATCACGATGTCGGTCGCTCCAGCAAGCGTGGCCGACGCGTTCCAGTACTGCGGGGTGTAGGCGCGCGGGCCCGTGCGGGGATCGATGAAGCCGATGCGGTAGGTTCCGTCGGGCAGGCCGGGAACCGTGTAGTCGCCCCAATCCCCAGCGCTCACGAAGGGGCTGGGGTCGGGGAACTCGACCCAGTCGGCGCCTACGCGCTGGAAGGTCGTGGCATCCATTCCGCCGTAGCTAGGCAGATCGACGGTGCCCCCGGGGGCGGCGAGGTCGATGTGACCGGAGATAGTGCCGCCTAGGGTGAGCGTGACGTTCTTGCCGAACTCGTCGACACCCGCGGTCACCGTAATGGGCGTTGCAGCGGCGAAGTTGCTTGAGCCCCCGAAGTAGGTGAACGCGTAGGCGGGTAGGCGACCATAGTCGCAATCCCAGAACATCAGCACATAGTCACCGGCCTCAAGGTCGCCAACCGTGTAGTTGCCGCTGCTGTCGGTGCGCGGAGCACCACCGATCGCGTTTCCGGCGGTGTCATAAACCGTTGTGCAGATTCCGCCGAGACGTCCGCTTCCGACGCTCTCGAAAACTCGGCCGTTGATGCTTGCCGTGATCCGGGGGGTGAGCGCGAAGTCAGCGGTGACAGACATGCTGGCGACCGCGGTGACCGACTGGGAGCTGAGTTGCCACGAAGTGCCGCTGCCACCGACGGACACGGTGTAGTTGCCCGCGCCCAGTTCGTCCTTGAAGTAGTTGCCCGAGCCATCCGTCGTGGCCGAGTAGAAACCCATCGGGTCACCGTTCGAGATACTGACGAACTCGCCAATGACGGGGTTACCGTCGCCGTCTTCGACGTGGCCGCTGATCGTCGCGTTGGCCGCAACGAGCTCGACGTCTCGCACGACCGCTTCGGCGTCTTCGACGCTCACGTTGAAGTTCTTGCTTATGTATCCCGGTGCGCCAGTCGACATGGAGAAGTCACCGGCAGGCAAGTCGGCGACCGCGTAGTTGCCAGAGCCATCGACCGAGCCGTTGGACGATGCGGCCTGGCTCATCCCGAAGAAGTAGAAGAAGGCGTCGGTGATCGGATCACCGGTGACGCTGTCGGTAACCTCTCCCGCTATGGAACCGGTCCCGGTGGGCCACGAGGTGAGCGGAATGTCGACCGTGGCATCCGGCGCACCGATGGTAAGCGTGACTGTGGCGCTAATAAGAACGGGGTGACCTCCCGGGTTGGTCGCCTGTTCGAAGATCGAGACCGAGTAGTCGCCGAGGTCGATGATGTCGAAGGTGTACTGACCAAGACCGTTGGTCACCGTCGAAGTCGGGATACCGGGCACCGGATAGAGGTTGACCGTCACGTTGTCGGCAGGCACACCGTCGTACGTCACGACCCCGGAAATGCTGCCTTCGCCGGCGGCGTTCGCGGGGAGTGCGCCGATCGACACGAGTGCGAGACTCAGCGCAGCAATCAGTGCAGCAAAGCTGAGTGGGCGGCGAGAAACGCCTGCGTGGGTGCTGTTGGTCACGACAATCCAGTCTTTGAGTCTCGTTCGGGTTTACAAGAACACTAGTGGTTCGCAAGTTGGAGAATGTCCGCGAAAGTCGCAATTGTTTGCACCCCAAGGCATGCTTGAGTCCGTGAACGACAGCCGCCCGCCCGCAATCGTGTCGCTGGAGCGCCTCCGCGCGTCGCTCGCGGAACCGGGACTTGAGCTGCCCCTGGACGGGGCCGCCGAGCAGCGGGATGCGGCGGCATCCGCAGTCCGTCAGATCGACGACTACATCCGCCCCCGCCTGGCCGACCTGGATGCGCCGCTGCTGGCCGTCGTGGGCGGGTCGACAGGGTCGGGCAAGTCCACGATCGTGAACGCGCTGATCGGCACGCCGACGACGCGGGCTGGAGTGATCCGACCGACGACCCGGCAGCCGATTCTCGTGCACGCGCCCGTGGATGCGGGGTGGTTCGCGTCAGACCGGATTCTGCCCGGGCTCGCGCGGGTGCGAGGAACAGTGTCGAGCCCCGGAACCCCCGCGTCGTCTGCGGGGGATGCGCCAGCGGCATCCCGGATCAACGAACTCATGCTGCTCGGCCATGACAAGGTGCCGGCGTCGCTCGCGATCATCGATGCGCCCGACATCGACTCGGTCGCCGACGACAACCGCGCGCTCGCCAACCAGCTGCTCGCCGCCGCCGACCTCTGGCTGTTCGTGACTACCGCCAACCGATACGCCGACGCGGTCCCGTGGAAGATTCTCGACGGTGCGGCATCCCGCTCGATAACTGTCGGCGTCGTGCTCAACCGGGTGCCGCCCGGGGCCGCTGCCGACGTGCTGCCCGACCTGCAGTCGATGCTGACCGCGCGCGGCCTTGGCGACGCGCCTGTCTTCGTGATCGAGGAGCAACCGCTCGACGAACTGGGGATGCTGCCCGCCAGCGCCGTAGACGGCCCGCGCAAGTGGCTCAACGGCATCGCCAGCGACCGCTTCGAACGTGCTCGGATCGCCGCCCGAACCCTGCGCGGCGCGATCACCGACCTCGATACTCGGGTTCGCGCGATCGCCGTCGCGCGTCAGCAGCAGCTCGACTGGATCCAGAGCAGCGTCGCCACGGTGGCCGCCGAATACGAAGACGCGCTGGATGCCGTCGAAGATGCCACCCGAGACGGCGCCCTGCTGCGCGGCGAGGTGCTCGCCCGCTGGCAGGATTACGTCGGCACCACCGACTTCTTCCGCAAGGTCGAGTCGTGGTTCTCGCGCTCCCGCGACGCCGTGACCGCGTGGGTGCAGGGCAAGCCGCAACCCGTCATCGACGTCGAACTTCACATCGAGAGCGGACTGCACGCCGTGATCGTCGATCAGGGTGGTAGGGCTGCCGCGGCATCCTGGGCCTGGTTGCAGCGCAGTGCCGCGGGTCGGGCCGTCGCCGAGAAGAATCCCGCGCTCGGCTCAGAGAGCCCCGGGTTCAAGGATGCCGCCGCCACGATGATCCGCGAGTGGCAGGGCGCGCTGCTCAAGCTGGTGCAAGAGAACGCTGGGCCGAAGCGCGTGCGCGCCCGAGTGTTCTCGGCCGGGCTCAACGTGGTGACCGTCGCGCTCATGATTGTCGTTTTCGCGTCGACCGGCGGTCTGACCGGCGGCGAACTCGTGATCGCGGGTGGTTCGGCGGTGCTCGGCCAGAAGCTGCTGGAGACGATCTTCGGCGA
Source organism: Leifsonia sp. (assembly GCA_031413035.1). Classification (GTDB taxonomy): domain Bacteria; phylum Actinomycetota; class Actinomycetes; order Actinomycetales; family Microbacteriaceae; genus Rhodoglobus. The sequence goes on from JANOED010000119.1 coordinate 6,128, forward strand.
GGATGCCGTGCGACGTCTGGCCGCCGAAGCCCGCCGCGACCTTCAGAAGCGCACGCGCGCGCTGTTCGACACTGAGCGCGAGCGGGTCGCGGCGGCACTTGAGCCAGTGAAGTTCGGCTCGTCGCCCGAGTCTCTGCGCCGCGAGTCGGAGGCGTTGCTCGAGGATGTACGGCGCGCCGCCGAGGTGGGCTAGTGAAGGCCGCGGGCGTAGGGATGGCGCTGTGAAGGTCACCGTTGACGACCGGCTTGCCGCGCTCCGCACCCTCAGGGCGACTGGTGAGGGCCGCATCCCTCAAGCCCTCGCGACCGAGGCCGACGAACTCATCGCGCGAGCCGGAGAGCGTCGCGAACGATCACCGGCCTACACCGTCGTCGGTGTCTTCGGCGCTACCGGCTCGGGCAAGTCGAGCTTGGTGAACGCGCTGGTGGGCGCCGACGTTGCCCGCACCCACGTGCGCCGGCCCACTACGTCCGAGGCCCTCTCCGTGACCTGGGACCCGGAAGGCGCAACTGACCTGCTCGATTGGCTCGAAGTGCGCGAGCGCATCGTGCGGGATGTGCCGCTCGACGCGCGCGCCAGCAAGCTCATCCTGCTCGACCTCCCCGATTTCGACTCGGTCGAAACCGCCAACCGTGCTATCGCCGTGCGGCTCGCGGCTCAAGTCGACGCCCTCATCTGGGTCGTCGACCCGCAGAAGTACGCCGACGAGGTGTTGCACGTGCAATTCATCTCGCCGCACTCGCGCCACGGCGCGGTGACCCTCATTGTGCTCAACCAGGTCGACCTGCTGACGGCGGCCGACCAGAAGGCCGTCATCGCCTCGCTGACCGGGATCGTCGAACGCGACGGAATCGCGAAGGCACGCGTGCTGCCCGTGAGCGCTCGCACCGGTGCGGGAGTCGACGCCCTGCGTGCCGCCATCGGCGACCTGGCCGCAGCACGAGTAGCTCGTGAAGCGCGCCTCACCGCCGACATCGCCACCCTTGCAGGCCGCATGCCCGACCCCGGATCCCCGCAGCGCGTCGCCACGCGCGCTACAGCCCGCCTCAGCGAGGAGGTGGGCGTCGCTGCCGGAGCGGACGTAGTGGCGGGCGCCGTGGCATCCTCGTACCGCAAACGCTCGGGGCAGGCGACCGGCTGGCCAGTTGTCTCGTGGCTGCTGCGCCTGCGCGCCGACCCCCTCACCCGCCTAGGCCTCGGCCCGAAACGCCGCGGCGACAACCCCGACCTGCACCGCACGAGCATGCCGCAGCTGAGTTCCGGCGCGCGCGCGAAGGTCTCGCTCGCCGTCAGGGACTATGCGGATGCCGCGGCTCAAGGCCTCGCCGAAAGCTGGCGCAGCGGCATCCGGGCGACTGCCGACCAAGGCATCACGGCCCTGCCCGACCAACTCGACCTCGCGATCGCCCGCACGCCGCTGCCGGCGAAGGGCTCGTGGTGGTGGGTGATCTTCACGATTCTCCAGTGGGCAGTGCTCGTCGCCGGACTCGTCGGCGTCGGCTGGCTGTTGGCCGCCGCCCTGCTGCCCACGATCGGGATGCCCGCACCCGAGATCATCATGGTCGAGGGCTGGGCTGTGCCCACCCTTCTCATCGCCGGGGCGATACTCGCGGGAATCCTCTTGGGTCTGCTCGGCGCTGTCCTCGGAGCGCTGACCGCCGCATCCCGTCGCCGCCGCACGCGGCGCGCGCTGCTCGCTTCGGTGAACCAACTCGTTCAGCGCGTCATCGTCGCCCCGATCGCGGCAGACCTGACTCGTGCGCAAGACTTCGCGAAGGCAAAGGCCCTAGCCACTCAGTAACCGCCCCAGGCGGGTCGAGCTTGTCGAGACCTCCTAACACGTGGCGGCTTCCCCCACCGCGCATCCAATTTCAGCTCAAACATCGGCGCGCCCCGACAGCCCCTCCGGAGCCATCGAGCCACGCCGAAACTCGCAAGAAATCGGACACGCGGTGCGGTCGCGGGCTATCTCGCAGCTAGCTTGCGTTCTCTCGCCGAGCTTCGGCCCGACGTTCGGCGATCAGCACATCGCTGGGGGCAATCCCGAACGGGTAGCTCGCGAACATGGCCTGCAGCTGAGCAAGCGCCTCACGCTGCCTAGCGGTATCGACGAAGTCGCGTTCGTCGTCAGGAGGTATCGAGTCATCTTCCATGATTCAAAGCTATCCGGGGCGACCGACTCCGTCTCGGTCTGGCACCACCCTCACGAGCCCGATTGGCCATAGCCGCTGTTTAGGTCGGCCAACAAGCGAGTCCAGCCCTCATCGGATAGCCAAGACAGGTCGTCGTCGAACCAGTGCTTCCAGATGCGCTTCAAGTCGGAGCGCTCTAGGCTGCTTCCGTGCCCGGCTCCACTCCCGCGAGGTCGTGCTTGTTCAGGACCATGAGGACATGGTCGACGACGCCCGAAGACCGCTCTCGAGGCTCACTCAGGTCACTAGCATGACCAGTACCGGCGCGCCCGGCAAGCATCGAGCCTCCTGACGGACGCAAAGGTCGCGTCGTGAGCGCTCGAAAGGTTACCCACAGGGAAAAGTCGATCTCAGTACTTCGTACCAGACCCTGCTAATCTTGAACTATTGCTCCCCACCGTCCTCACGGATTGGTGGGGCTTTTTCTTTGTGGAGTCAGGAGCTAGGTGGAAAAAGTAGCTGTGTTCCTCGACTACGAGAACGTCCACAGGACCGGCCACCATCTCTTTGCTGGTGTTGGCGAACCGATCTACGAAACCGTTGTCAATCCGCTGATGATCGCTGAACTCCTAGTTGCCAGACGCAAGAACGGCGGGATGCTCAGCTCGGTTAGGGTGTTTCGCGGTCGCCCGGTACCGGCCTACCAGCCGAAGCCGGCCAGCGCGAATGACATGCAAACTGTCGCGTGGGAGACCGACGTGCGGGTGACCGTGTCGAGGAGGGATCTGAAGTACGACCTCGACGATGACGGCAACTTCTCGGCACGGGAAAAGGGCATCGATGTGTCGCTGGCGATATCTCTAGTTGAAGGCTCGCTGGATCAAGACTTCGATGTCGCGATTGTCTTCAGCGGGGATACGGACTTGGCTCCTGCGCTCGAACTCGTGTTCTATCGACGACTTGTGCATCTCGAAATCGCGGCGTGGTCGACCAGCAAGCCATTGTGGTTCCCGGGGCTAATGCGGCAGACCCCGCCGGTTCGCTTGCCGTACTGCCACTTCCTCAGCGCAGACGATTTCTTGAGTGTTCGTGACTTCAGCGACAATCGGTGAAGTTCGACGAGATACCCCGCGCGACCCTCGGGTGTGCGGTTTCTTGCAAGTTTCGAGGGGATGGCGCGGCTCGCGAGCCGCGGCATCCGCTCGATGTTTGAGCTGAAAGCGCATGCCCGAGGGGCGCAGCGCACCACGCCGGCCGCACCCCACTTAACGACGAAGGCCGCCCCGAGGGACGGCCTTCGCACTACTCAGAAGCGCGTCAGTCCCGCGCGATCGCGAACATGCGCAGCAGCTCGAGGTACAGCCAGATGACGGTGACCATGATGCCGAAGGCGCCGGTCCAGCCGTACTTGCGGGGCGCCTTGTTGTTGACGCCCTTCTGGATGAAGTCGAAGTCGAGCACCAGCGAGTACGCGGCGAGCAGCACGACGAAGACGCCGAGGATGACGCCGAGCGGGATTCCGAAGATCTCGACACTGCCGCGCAGACCCCACGGGTTGGCCTCGGCGCCGCCGAAGATCATGATGAACACGTTGACCACCGAGAACACGAGGTAGCCGACCATCGCGATCAGGAAGACCTTGGTGGCCTTCTTGGATGCGCGGATCTTGCCGCTCGCGAACAGCGCGAGAGTCACACCAACGACCACGAGCGTGGCGATGACTGCCTGGATGACGACGCCCGGGTACATCGCCTCGAAGAACGAGGAGATGCCGCCGACGAAGATGCCCTGAGCGCCCGCGTAAGCGAGGATCAGCGGCGGTGACGGCTCCTTCTTGAAGATGTTGACGAGTGCGAGCACGAAGCCGACGATCGCGGCGCCGATCCACAGGAACGGGAGGGTCTCGGCGGTCAGCCAACCGATGGCCGCGCCGACAAGCAGCAGCGCGAATGCGCCGACCGTCTTGGCGATGGTGTCTTCGACCGTCATGGTCTCGCCCTCGACGGGAGCCGACGAGCGATTGTAGATCTCGTCGAGTTGCTGCGCCGAGATGTCCTGAGCTACGGCGATACCGCCTTGGCCGGTGAACGCGGGGCTGCGAGTGAATGCGGGGTTGTTGAGTGCCATGATTCCTCTGGTTGTGAAGGGGATTCCTTATCAACCAAACTACCGGGTTTGGCTGAGAGTCGGCAGATTCTTGGACGGTCCGCCCTGCTTCGCGATCAGCCGGGCAGTCCATGCGGATGCCACGAGGACGACCGCAGAGATGGCGAGAGCGACGGGCATCCCGCCGTACTCCTCGAGAAACTGCGCCACGATGATTCCGCACGCGAGGGGGAACAGCACGGTCAGGTAGCTGCGCCCGGGACGATGGCGAACGCTCAGCCACAGGGCGAACGGGATGGCGAGAGTCCAGACCGACTGGGGGCCGGAGAGCAGAGCGATCGCCTGGAAAAGGCCGAGGCTCGCGGCGAGGATGCGGCGCCAGCCGCGGGCCGGCATGATCGACCAGCCGATGACGAGGGCGATCGGCCCCTGCACGAAGAACCACACCGCGTAGATGTTGCTGGCTTGAAGGGCGAGTGTGCCAGACACGATCAGAATTAGCCCGGCAACGTAGCGCTCGCGGTAGGTTCCCCACTTGAGCGGGATCAGCGAGGTCGGTTCGCGCCAGCTCTGGGTGCTCCCCACGGCGGGCTCGGCTGCCCCGGGCTCCGCTGCCCCGGGCTCAGGACCAGACATTGATGGCGAGCCAAGTGATGATTACTGCGGCGATCGCGAAACAGCTGATCGCGAAGACCAGCGGCGCAAGTGTGTTCATCGCAGTGGGCACTCGTTTGGGTTTGCCGGCGGCTTCCGGTCGAATCGCTGATGGGATGTCTTCCCGCACTTCGGCGCCACACCAGACGCAGAACTTCCACTCCGGGCGCAGCTCGCGCTCGCAGGAGGCACACGTCGACATAGTGGAATGCTAGTGGGATGACGCCCGCCCCAGTGCCCCTCATCATCGGGCACCGCGGCGCCAGCGGTTACCGCCCCGAGCACACCCGGTCGGCTTACGAGCTCGCCTTCGAATTGGGAGCGGACGCGGTCGAACCCGACATTGTCGCCACCCGTGACGGGGTGTTGGTGTTGCGGCACGAGAACGAAATCTCTGGGACGACGGATGTCGCGGCTCACCCCGAGTTCGCCGACCGACGCACCACGAAGCTCATCGACGGTGCCACGCTCACCGGCTGGTTCACCGAGGACTTCACCTGGGACGAGCTCGCGACGCTACGCGCTACCGAGCGACTGGCCACGCTGCGACCCGCGTCGGCGGAGTTTGGCGGGCAAGAGCCGATCCTGCGGCTAAGCGAGCTGTTCGGCATCATCGAGGCTGCCTCCGCTACCTCCGCTTCTGCGGATTCGGCTGCTCGCCCGAAGATCATGGTCGCCGAGCTCAAGCACGCCACCTACTTCGAGTCGATCGGGTTGCCGTTGGACGAGCTCTTTGCCTCCGAAGTTGCGGAGTGGGCGAGCGCCGACAACCTGATCGTCGAGTGTTTCGAGCAGACCGTGTTGGGCAAGGTTCGGGCGCGCGGCGTGCCCGGGCGATTGGTGTTTTTGGCCGAGGCATCCGGATCGCCGGCTGATCTGATCGCGCAGTTCGGTGCCGCAGCCCCGACCTACGCCGACCACCTGACCGACGAGGGCCTCGCGCGGCTGGCAAACGAGGTCGATGGGGTCAGCGTCGACAAGAAGTTGTTGCTCGAGGATGCCTCGGGCGAGCTCACCACTACCGACCTGGTCGCCCGGGCTCACGCCGCCGGGCTCGAGGTCTTCACGTGGACCCTGCGGCCGGAGAACGCGTTTCTCGCGAAGCCACTGCGGCGCGGCTCAACCGCGCGCGAGCACGGGGATTGGCTCACCGAGTTCCGGCTCATTCTCGGCACGGGGGGTCGACGGGGTGTTCGCCGACCAGCCCGACCTCGTGCGCGAGGCGCTGGCTGCACGCTGAGCTGCCTGTGGCCGCGCCGGCGCCAGCAGCCGCAGCGAAGCCCCGCGTCATCCGTCGGCCGTAGAATCGAAGGCGCCATGACCTACGTGCTGGAACCGTTCGGTGAGGCCGATCCGACCGGCAACGGCGGGCGCGGCCCGCTCGACGACGCGATTCTCGCGGGGCTGAACCCGCAACAGCGCGAGGCGGTCGAGTACCGCGGTCAGTCGCTTCT
>JANOED010000120.1:0-13040 GCA_031413035.1 Leifsonia sp.
GTCGTCGACCAGCTGCGAGGGTCGGGCCTCCTGCTCGAGCGGGAGTCGGGTTCGCGAATGAAGGAATACTCGGTCGACGCCGGTCTGGTGCTTAGCGCGGCAGTGTCCATTTCGGTCGAGGCGCTTGAGGTGCGAATTGTCGATGCCACTGGCACTGTCTACGGCGCTCTCCGCACCGCACACTCTGCCACGGTATCCGACCGCACCGGGAACATTGAGCGGCACATGGGGGAAGCGCTCCGGGGCGCACGACTCTCCCGCGGCAGACTGCGCGACATCGTGATTGGAGTCGCGGCGAGCTTCGACGCGCGCACCGGACAGCTGCGACACGCGGGGTCACTGCCGACGTGGGCGCCTGACGAAGTTGCGAAGCTCGTTGCTCGCACCGGTACCGGGGTTGCGGAGACGGTCGTCGAGAACGACGTCAAGCTGGCACTGCTCGCCGAGCGACGCACTCGGGGGATTGTGGATGACGACCTTACGATGTGCCTCATGTGGCTAGGCCCGGGCATCGGTCTAGCCAGCTGGGTTAACGGAGGAATACTTCAGGGCGCGTCGGGCGGGGCGGGCGAGATCAGCTACCTGAGCGGTGGGGGCTCTGCGCTTGCAGACGAGATCGGGGCCGACGCGATCCTCGAACTGGCCCGACGTCGCGGCCAGCCGGGAGCAGACGGTGTTGACGCAGTAGCGCGTGCAGCAAAAGCCTCCGACGACGGCGACCTCGCTGCACACGACTTCCTCGACGAGCTCGCGCATCACGTGCTCGTTGCTGCGGCGGACATCTGCACGGTGATCGATCCGGGGTTGCTGGTTCTCGGTGGTCCGATCGGTGAGGCCGGCGGTGAACAGCTTGTGAGCCGGGTTGCGTCACGCCTTCCTGAGCTCATCCCGATCCCCTGCGATGTAGAGGTCAGCGTCGCGCGGGGAGACGCCGTACTTGACGGCGCAACTCTGCTTGCGACCCAACTGTCTCGACAGCGTCTTGTGGGGTCCGCCGGGAACGCTCCAGCGCTGGTCGTCGAACGGCTCGGCGCATGAAGCTCGCGGTTATCGGCGGCGGTTCGACCTACACCCCTGAGCTGGTCGACGGCCTCTCTGCAACGCTCGATGGCGGAGTGACCATCTCTGAGCTCCACCTCTACGACACTGACAAAGAGCGGGTCGAGACCGTTGGCCGGTTCGCTCAGCGAATGCTGCAGGCGAGCAATTCGAGCACCCGACTGAGTTATGGCACTGACCTTGAGGCTGCGGTCGACGGCGCGGCCGCGACCCTTCTACAGCTGCGTGTCGGCGGACAACAGTCGCGCGCCCGCGACGAACACTTTCCACTCGAGTGCGGCTGCATCGGGCAAGAAACGACGGGAGCGGGCGGGTTCGCCAAGGCGCTCCGCACTGTTCCGATTGTGCGCGCCCTTGCCGATGATGTGAGGCGGCTGGCGCCGGACTCGTGGATAGTCGACTTCACCAATCCGGTGGGCATAGTCACTCGAGCCCTCACCGATGATGGGCATCGGGTGCTTGGGTTGTGCAATGTCGCGATCGGTTTTCAACGACTGTTTGCCCAGATGCTTGGATGCTCCCCGGATGATGTCGTACTCGGTCATGCCGGCCTCAACCACCTCAGTTGGATCAGGTCGGTTCAGGTCGGCGGCGTGGAGAAGCTTCCCTGGCTGATTGAACATCACGGGGTCGCCCTCGCTGAGCGGCTTAAGCTTCCTTTGAGTTTGCTGGTTTTGACGGCATCGGTGCCTTCCTATTACCTGCGCTTCTTCTACGCCCACGACGAGGTCGTGCGCGAGATGATCGAGCACGGAACTCGGGCACAGCAGGTGATCGAAATCGAGAAGTCGCTTCTCGAGATCTATGCGAACCCGCAGAACCACCTCAAGCCGCCGCTGCTCGAGCAGCGGGGTGGCGCCTACTACTCACAGGCTGCACTGCAACTGCTGGACTCCCTTCTCGGGCCTCAGGATCGTGCCGCCCGGCACGTCGTCAACATGCGCAACAACGGTGTGCTTCCCTTTCTGACTGACGAGGCAATCATTGAGGTGCCCGCTATGGTCTCCCCGAGTGGGGCGATCGCCCTCCCGGTACCGCCACTTGCCCCCGCGATGTCTGGGCTGATCGCGCACGTCGCCGCGTACGAGGAGTTGGCAGTCGACGCTGCCCGCAACGGCGGGTACGACCGAATCGTCGAAGCACTTCTCGCTCACCCACTCGTAGGTCAGTACGACCTAGCGGTGCGCCTTGCTGACACGATCGTCGCCGACAACAAGGATCATCTGCCGTGGGCGCGGTGACAGGGTCGGTTCGGATCGCCGTCGACGGAGGCGGGTCAAAGACCGTGGTCGCCGTCGCCGAAGCGGCCTCGGGGGCAGTCCTCTCCCGCGTCGAAGGACCAGGATGCCGGTACGACGTGCTCGGTATCGCTGCGGCAGAAGCCATCGTCAACGACCTCACGCAGCAGGCACTCGCACTGTGCGCGCTCGGCCAAGAACGGGTTGATCATGCCGCGCTGTTCCTGACAACTATTGATTTTCCCGAGGATCGTGATGTCTGGCTGACGGCGCTCGCCTCGCGCTCGTGGGCGCAGCGGTCGCTGCGGGTGGACAATGACATCTTCGCGCTCCTCCGATCCGGGACCGCCGAACGGGATGCCGCAGCAGTCGTCTGCGGCACGGGGATGAACGGCGTCGGGGTGCGATCTGACGGCGCATCCGCGACACTGGTGGCCCTAGGACGCATTTCCGGCGACTTCGGGGGTGGCGCCTCGCTCGCGCAGGAGGTGCTCTGGCATGCTGCCCGGGCCGACGACGGACGCGGTCCGCAGACTGCGCTGCGGGATGCCCTGCTTGAGTGGACCGGCGCCCGGGACATGATGAGCCTTTTCAGGATGATCAGGTTTGACGGCCTCGACCCCGAAGCGTGGATGGACCGGGTGCCAGATCTGTTCAGCATCGCCGACGACGGAGATGCCGTGGCAATTGACCTCCTCAGGCGCCAAGGTCAGGAGATTGGCATCGTGGGGGCTTCTCTGCTCGAACGACTGGGTTTGTCGGGCGAGCCCGTCCCAGTGGTAATCGGGGGCGGGATCGTCAGGTCGGGGCATCCCCTCATCGTGACGCCCGCCGCAGAGGCCCTCGCCGCGCGCTGCCCGGCGGCCACCCTCATTGTGCCCGAACGCACCCCGATCTTCGGGGCAATCGATCTCGCGCTGGACTACCACGCACCGAACTGAAGGGAGCGACGACCATGCCCGACGAAACGAACGAGTACGGCGAGTACGAGACGCCAACCGATGTCGCCAACCGGCCCTCGACCAGTTTCGGGCCGCACAGCGACCGCACGGTGAGCGACATTCGATTCGCCCTCGTCGAGGGGTTCCGTCCGCTGCGTCTCGACCTGCACCTGCCTCGCGATGCAAGTGCACCTTTCCCCGTCGTGGTGTCTATTCACGGGGGCGGCTGGTTGCTCGGATCCAACAAAATCGATTCAGACGACACGGTCAGCATTGCCGCACTGTGGGAGTCGTTGCTGGCGAACGGTATCGCCGTGGCATCCGTGCAGTACCGACTCTCGGGTGAGGCGCCCTTCCCGGCGCAACTGCACGACGTAAAGGCGGCGGTGCGCTGGCTTAGAGCCTTCGGTGGCGAGTTCGGTATCGACTCCGGCCGAATCGCGGCCTTCGGAGACTCGGCCGGTGCTCACTTGGCCCTACTTCTCGCGGTCACCGGCGGGATGCCCGAACTCGAGGGCGCGGTGGGCGTGCGCGACGGGGCATCCGACATCGTGTCTGCGGTCTCGTGGTACGGACCGACCGAACTCGAATCGCTGAGCTCAGAGATCTACGACTGGTGGACTGACGACTCGATGGCGTCTCGGCTGCTGGGTGCGGACTTTCGCACCAGCCTCGATCTCGCGCGGGCGGCCAGTCCGATCACCTACGTGAGCGCGAGTTCGGCCCCCATACTGCTCCAGCACGGCGAACTCGACGACCTCGTTCCCTACCAACAGGCCCCTCTTCTTGCAGAGCGCTACCGCTCCTTCGCGGTCGAAGCAGAGGCGCAGGTCATACCCGATGCGGGTCACGGCTTCGGGGAGCCCGAACTCGCACCTATCGTGGCGAGCGCTGTGCAGTTTTTCGAACGCCACTTTGCGGCGGCAGTCAGGAGCGAACGATGAGCAACGAGCACTTCACCATTCTCGACGGTGGTCTGAGCTGGACCGGCGATGGCGAGACCATAACCGTCGAGGCCTGGGGGGACAACAGCCTTCGAGTGCGCGGCGCCATGAAGTCGCCGATTCTCGACAATCGGTTCGCGCTGCTTGACCCAGCGCCAACCGAACCCACGATCGTGATTGACGGCCCCGTCGCCACGCTGACCAACGGTGACATCACCGCGCGCCTAGTGTCAGAAACGGCGATGGATGTCACGGCCGACTACGTCGTTCACCGATGTTCGATCACGTTCCTCGACCGCGAGGGCGCGGTCTTGCTTGAAGAGATCGAGCGAGAAGGATCGTTGAAGCTGCGCGCTCGGGCCTACCGTGGCTTGCCCGGCGGCAACCACGAACTGACCGTGGCGTTCAAAGCCGCACCCGAGCATTTGGCCGGGATGGGGCAGTACCAGCAGGACATTCTCGACCTCAAGGGAACCACGTTCGAACTCGCGCATCGCAATTCGCAGGCCTCGGTGCCTTTCGTGATGTCGAGTCGTGGCTACGGCTTCCTTTGGCACAACCCCGCCATTGGGCGAGCGACCTTCGGGAGTAACCGCACCGAATGGGTCGCGGGGTCAACGCGCCAACTGGACTACTGGATCACCGCAGGGTCGTCGCCGAGCGCAATCTCGACGGCCTACGCCAAGGCAACGGGATTCGTGCCGATGATGCCCGAGTACGGGCTCGGATTCTGGCAGTGCAAACTTCGCTACCGCAGTCAGGAAGAGCTCCTTGCTGTCGCTCGGGAGCACATAGCTCGGGGCATACCGCTCGACGTCATAGTTGCGGACTTCTTCCATTGGCCGCTGATGGGTGACTACCGCTTCGAGGAGGAGTTCTGGCCAGACCCCATTGCGATGATCGATGAACTTCGCGAACTGGGGGTCGAGCTTATGGTGTCGGTCTGGCCGCAGGTCTCACAGCAGTCGGAGAACTTCGTCGAGTTCAGCAAGCGGAACGCGTTGATTACATCCGAGCGCGGAATGGGACCGCAGATGGGTTTCGAGGGATCCAGCAGATTTGTCGACACGCTCGCGACGTCGGGTCGAGAGCTGCTCTGGGAGATCTGCAAGCGCAACTACTTCGACCTCGGCGTGCGGCTTTTCTGGCTCGATGAGGCCGAGCCAGAGTTCGGGGTTTACGACTTCGACAACTATCGGTACGAGACGGGCAGCAGTGCCGAGGTCGGCAACCTCTACCCCCAACAGTTTTCCCGCGCATTCTTCGAGGGTCAACAGGCCGCGGGTCAGGAAGGCATCGTCAACCTGGTTCGCTGCGCGTGGGCAGGCAGCCAGCGCTACGGTGCGCTGGTCTGGTCTGGCGATATCAGTTCGACCTGGGACGACTTCAGGCGACAGCTCACCGCTGCCATCCACATGGGTGTAGCCGGGCTCCCGTGGTTCACCACTGACATCGGAGGCTTCCACAACGGTGACCCGCGCGACGAGGAGTTCAGAGAGCTCCTGATCCGCTGGTTCCAGTTCGGAACGTTCTGCCCGGTGATGCGCCTCCATGGCTTTCGCCAGCCAGAAGAGCTGATATTCGCTCAGGACGGCAGCCATCGCAGTCCCACTGGCGCTGCCAACGAACTCTGGAGCTTCGGGGATGACGCGTACCCCACGCTCGTTCGCTACGTTCACCTGCGCGAGAAGCTGCGCCCGTATGTTCGGGCAGAGATGGAGCGAGCCCACACCACGGGGGAACCCCTGATCCGCGGACTGTTCTACGACTTCCCCGACGATGAGCGCGCTTGGGGCATAGCCGACCAGTACCTGTTCGGTCCAGACCTGCTGGTTGCACCGGTTGTGGAGCTGGGAGCCCGCTCGCGGGATGTGTACCTTCCACTCGGCGCGAATTGGGTGGACCTAGCTACCGGAACGAGTCATCCCGGCGGGACGACAATCACAGTTGCAGCACCCCTTGAGGTGATCCCCGTGTTCGCTCGCAACGGCACGCATCCAGAACTGGTTGGCGGGTAACCTCGACACTGTGACCGACGAGCCCGAAGCGCCGCCCTCCCGGCCGTCGTTCTGGCTACTCGCACTGGTGGGGGCTGTAGGCGGGGTGCTGGCTGGCGCGTTTGGCGTTGGCGGGGGCATCCTGATGGTCCCGCTGTTGATCGTGTTCGTGGGGATGAATCAGCGCGAGGCAGCCGCGACCTCACTCGTGGCGATCATCCCGACGGGGATCGCTGGATCTCTCACCTACCTAGCCGCGGGGCAGGTCGACCTGTTCGCCGCGCTGTTCCTGTCGGTCGGGGGTGATGCCGGCGCGCTGGATGGGTCCAAAATGCTGCGCCGACTGCCGCTCGTGGTGCTGCGCTGGGCTTTCATCGCGCTGCTGTAGCTCGTAGCCGAGCGCATGGTTCTGGTTATCCCCGACCGGGGAGTCGGCCACGTTGAGCCGGGAATCTGGTCGGCGCTTGCGCTGGTCGGGCTGGGGGTGATCATCGGCGTTGCTTCGGGCCTGTTCGGCATCGGTGGCGGCGTTATCGCGGTTCCCGCCCTGATTGCCCTGTTCGGCATCGGCGACCTCGTCGCCAAGGGCACCTCGCTGCTGTTCATCGTTCCGACTGCGTTTACAGGGTCGGTATCCAACGTGCGCGCCCGAATCATCGGCGTGCGCACTGGACTCACTGTCGGAATCGCGGCAACTCTCGCGTCGTTCGGCGGGGCGGCACTCGCGTTTCTCATGACGCCGCGCGTGTCGGCCTACCTCTTTGCGGCGCTTATTGTGGTCGCCATCATTCAGCTGACGATTCGTGCGATCCGGCTGAGCGGCACCGGCGCTAAACCCGAGAGCTAAAGTGCCTTGACCGCCGAAAGCACTTTCGACAGGGAATCCTTTGCGTCGCCGAACAGCAGGGTTGTTTGCGGTTCGTAGAGCAATTCGTTCTCGATGCCCGCAAACCCCGGACGCATTGAGCGCTTGAGGAACACGACCTGCCGAGCCGCCGCGACATCGAGGATGGGCATCCCGTAGATCGGTGACCCCGGCGAGTTCTTCGCCGCGGGGTTTACGACGTCGTTGGCGCCGACGACGAGCGCGACGTCGGCCGTCTTGAACTTCGGGTTGACCTCGTCCATCTCCTCGAGCACCTCGTAGGGCACGTTCGCCTCGGCGAGGAGCACGTTCATGTGACCGGGCATACGACCGGCGACCGGGTGAATGCCGTACACAACCTCGATGCCCTTGTCTTTCAGTGCCTGAGCCAGCTCCGCCATCGTGTGCTGAGCCTGCGCAACTGCGAGGCCGTAGCCGGGCACGACGATCACGCGTTGGGCATAGCCGAGCAGGATCGCGACATCCTCAGCAGACGACGATCGCACCGGGCGCTCCGAGACGGTCGTTGACCCGGCGGTAGATCCACCCTTGAACGCGCCGAAGATGATTCCGCCAACACTGCGCCCCATCGCTGTGGCCATCGCGCGGGTGAGGATCGTTCCGCTCGCACCGACCAATGTGCCCGCGACCAGCAGCAGCACGTTGCCAAGCACGAGGCCCGATGCCGCCACGGTGAGCCCGGTGAACGCGTTGAGCAGCGAGATGACGATCGGCACATCCGCGCCGCCGACGGGCAGCACGAGCAGCACACCCGCGACGAGGCCCAGCGCGAGCAGCGCAATCACCGCGATGTACGAACCGGTCAGGACGACGAACACGGCGGCGGCAAGTGCACCCAGCAAGACGAGAGCCATGACGATCGGTTGGCCCGGGAACATGATCGGCCGGGTGGGCATGAGCTCTTGCAGTTTGGCAAACGTTATGCCCGAGCCCGAGAACGAGACGGCTCCGACGAGAACGGTGAACGCGACTGCGATTGACGACCCAATGGATGTCACGTGCGACAGCTCCAGCAACGCCACGAGCGCGGCGGCTCCACCGCCCACCCCGTTGAACAGTGCCACGAGCTGCGGCATTTGAGTCATCTTCACGCGCCGCGACACAGGCGCCGCGATCGCCGCACCGACCGCAATGGTCACGAGGATAAAGGGCAGGTTGTCGATCTTCGACGAGAGAAAGACGGTGACGACGGCGATGAGCGCACCGAGCGCACCGATGAGGTTGCCTCGGCGGGCGGACTTCGGCTTGCCGAGGCCCTGCAGAGCGAGAATGAAGCAGACCGCGGCCAGCAGGTACAGGGCCGCCGCCCACTCGGGGCTGAGCAGAATCACTTGGCGTCCTCCTTCGGCGCGACCTTGCGGCGACCCGAGAACATGTCGAGCATTCGGTCAGTGACCACGAACCCTCCCACGAGGTTGACCGTAGAGAACAGAACAGCGAGCAGCGCAATCGCCAGCACCAGCGCATCCTCGGCCTGTCCGGCTACGACGATTGCCCCGACCAAAATGATGCCGTGGATCGCGTTCGCTCCAGACATGAGCGGAGTGTGCAGCGTGCTCGACACCTTGGAGACGACCTCGAAGCCCACGAAGACCGCGAGCACGAAGATGGTGAGCAGAGTCATGGCATCCATCAGTTCTTCTCCTTCAGTGCCTCGAGCGCCGTGGCGGTCGGTTCGTGACGTACCGTGCCCTCGCGGGTGACGCAGGAAGCCGAGATTATCTCGTCGTCGAAGTCGGGCGTGATAACGCCGTCAACGGTCATCAGGGCGATCAGGTTGGCGACATTCTTTGCGTAGAGCCGCGAGGCGTCGTAGGCCATGGCGGATGCCGCATCCTTCATCCCCACGAGGGTGACAGCACCACCGGCCACCGGCACCATCACGTCCTCCCCCGCCACCGAACCCTCAACGTTGCCGCCGCTCTCAGCCGCAAGGTCGACCACGACCGACCCGGGACGCATGCCCTCGAGCATCGACCTCGTCACGAGCGTCGGAGCCGGCCTGCCCGGAATGAGTGCTGTGGTGATGATGATGTCGGCCTCGTGAATGTGCGGGGTGAGCAGCTCCCGCTGCCGTGCCGCGCGATCTTCGGCGAGCTCCTTCGCGTAGCCTCCCGCTGCATCTGCAGACTCGAGATCGAGGGTGATGAAGGTTCCACCCATCGAGGCGACCTCGTCGGCGGATGCTGCACGAACGTCATAGGCAGAGACCTTTGCGCCGAGGCGCTTGGCGGTCGCGATCGCCTGAAGACCGGCGACACCGGCCCCGAGAACGAGCACCTTGGCAGGCGGCACCGTTCCGGCGGCAGTCATGTACAGGGGGAAGAAGCGCGGGTAGCGCATGCCGGCTTCGAGAACGCACCGGTACCCGGTGACGAGCGACTGGGAGGTGAGGGCATCCATCGATTGGGCGCGCGAGATGCGCGGTACGAGCTCGAGGGCAAACGCGGTGGCACCAGCATCCCGGAGCGCCCGCACGGTAGCGAACTCAGTACCAGGCGACACGAGACCGACCGTCACCGCACCCGTGGGGAGCGACTTCGCGGTCGCAGGCGAGAGCGGCCGAACGTGAGCCAGAAGGCCGACGCTCGAGAAGTCGACGGATGCGAGCACTGTGGCTCCCGCTGCCGTGTAGGCATCATCGGGATAGCCCGCTGCGACTCCGGCTCCGGCCTCGACGACGACGTCTAAGCCCAACCCGGTCAACTGCTTCGCCGACTCCGGGGTCACGGCAACGCGGCGCTCACCATCGATCTGCTCTCGCAACACTGCGACTGTCATGGCTCTCCTTCTATCCGCTTACCGCAGACGGCTTCGACGTTACTGTATGAGCATGGAATTCATGATGTTTGTGGCGACCGACCCGAAGGCGGAGCCGTACGACGCCAGCATGGACAACATTGAGGAGTGGGTCGCCGATGTCGAGGCGCGCGGTGTTCACGTGCGCGGTGACCGGTTGCGTCCGGTTGAGGATGCCACGCTCGTGCGGGTGCGCGACGGCGAAGTGGTCGTGACCAGCGAACCCTTCACTGCCTCGACCGAGTGGATCGCCGGCTACGACATTCTCGACTGCGTAGACCTCGACGAAGCCATTGAGGTCGCAAGCAAGCACCCGATGGCGCGCTTCGGACGAATCGAGCTCAGACCGGCATGGCCGTTCGAAGGGTAAATGGTCAGCTAGGCGGGTAGAGGAACGCGACGACCGCTGAGGCCGGAAGCACCCGCTGGCTGTACTTGCCGGGAATGTAGTTGTACTCCTCCAGCGTGACGGTGCCATCCGAGTTGACCGACTTGACGTACGCGATGTGGTTGCCGCCGGTGTAGGCGACCGCGCCGACGACTGGAGTCTTGCTGACGGGCCAGCCCTTTGCCTGCCAGTTGTACATCCACTGACCGCCGTTGCCGCCGAGCGGTGTCAGGTTCGACCAGACCCACCTGAAAGGCGCTGAATAGGAGCCGGCGTCGCGGTTGAGTCGCCAAGCGACGAAGTCGACGCACTCTCGGTAGTAGTAGTTGAGGGGGCTGAGCCCACCGCCCTGATCATCGGTGAGTTCATAGGGCCACGGGTAGTCGTCGCCAAGGTCGCGCGCACCCGAAGCGAGGTACTCGGCTTGGGCGGCGGCCCGCAGTGCGTTCGACGACATCTCGGCTAGTTGCTCCGGCGTTGTCGCCCGGAAGCCGTCACGAACCGGCACGAGTGCGTTGAACTCGCCACTGACGGCGACGCTTTGGGCAGCGGCATCCGTCGCTGATGCGGTCACCACTTCGGTTTCGGTGAACGCGTAAGCGGGTAGGCCCGCGACGGCGAACAGGCCCCCAACGACAGCCATCGTCGCCAGAACGCTTAGGGGATTCTTGTGCGGCGACGGGGCTGACGACTTGCGCAGCGCGCGCAGCTCGGCGCTCTTGAGCTTGCGGGGTGCGGCCTGCACTGTTCGGGGTGCGGGCTGGGCTTTGCCAGGTGCGGCCTGCGCCTCGCGCAGTTGGCGGCGAGTGGGGTATGAGGGTACGCCGGGGTTGAGCATGGCATCCAGATCACTGGACGACTGATTCTCAACCACGAAACGAATTCCCTTCGGGAGCGGGCACCATTACGAGGGTATTCGACTACTCCCCGTGCTGTCGAATTGTCACAGGGACATAACAGCTAGGCTGCGGCCGCCAAATACTCTTCCCAGTCGGGGAGGGCACGCTCGATTCCGCGCACAAGCCAACCCGTTCCGTGCGGGGGTCGCGGTGTCAGAGTGAGGTGCCAGTTCATCTCGCTGGGCGTGCGGTCGCCCTTGAGGTTGTTGCACCTCAGGCAGCAGGCGACGAGGTTCTCCCAGCTGTCCTTACCCCCGCGTGAGCGTGGCAGAACGTGGTCGATCGTGGTGGCCGAACCTGCGCAGTAGGCGCAGCGGTGATTGTCACGCCGCAACACCCCTCGACGGGACACCGGAACGTGTCGACCGCTGGGGATGCGCACGTAGTTGCGCAGAATGATCACCGAGGGCCGATCCCAGGCCCCGGCGGATGCCCACACGGGATTATCCGCGTCGGCAGCGACGATCGTCGCCTTCTGGTTCATGACGAGCACGATGGCTCGCTTGAAGCTCACAACGGCGAGGGGTTCATACCCCGCATTCAGGACCAAGGTGCGCACAGTCATCCTCTCGAAAGTGCCTGCACGGCTTGCAGACGTTCGATACCTCTTGAGGATTCTTGAGTTACGGTGCGGTGAGAAACAAATAGGCACTGCCCAAATAGACAGTGCCTAGTGTTCGTACGCGCGAGTGCTCACACTCGCGCGACTGCTGTGGCGTATGTAGAAGTGGGCGCGTGCATCCACGGTTTGGATGTCGCGCCTACTTTTCATCAGACACTTCCGTTGCTCGAAGAAACTCCAAGGGTTCAAGGCTAACCCAGAGTCGGCACGCCCGCTTTCACAGGCGCGCCGACTGAGTTCGCTTACAGGCTCGCGAGAATCTCGTTCATCGTTTCAATCTCAGCAGTCTGTGAAGAGATGATCCGCTCGCACAACGCGCGCACGTCAGGGTTGGTGCCGTTGTCGATAGCGTCCTGAGCCATCTCGATGGCGCCTTCGTGGTGTTCGATCATCTGGGTGAGGAAGAGCGCCGAAGCCTCAGAACCAGTCGAGTTCTCGAGTGCGGACATGTCGTCATCAGACATCATGCCGCCGCTTCCATGATCCATCCCCTCCATTGACCCGAAACCCCAGTCGTCGAGCCAGCCCTGCATCAGCTCGATCTCGGGGCCCTGGGCGTCTTTGATCTGCTGGGCGATGTCGAGCACGCGTTGATCCACGCCGTCCTTGGCCAATACCAGATCAGCCATCTCGATGGCCTGCTCGTGGTGCGGAATCATCATCATGGTGAACGCCGTATCGGCCATATTCGTGTCAGTTGATTGATCGGATGATCCGTTGCCGCCCATTCCCATGCCGTTGCCGGTCATGGTGCAGGCGCTGAGAGTGAGCGATGCGGCGAGGATGCCGACGATCGCGAGGGTGCGATGAGTAAACATGTTTGTGTCCTTTGTCGATAAAAAGAAGTGAGTGAGTAGGTCACGCGCGCCCGCGAGGCGCCGCGCAATCAGGTTCGGCTAATCGACAACTGGAGAGGAGATGGTGTCGCGGGTAGATGCACCGCGAGCATTCCGAGCAGCACACGACGCATCGGGGACGACAGGATGCCGCGCCCGGCGTGCGCTCGGGGCACAAGTATCGTCCCCAACGCTAGGGCGACAGCGGCTACTACGCACAAGACGGCAACTAAGTAGTCACTTACCTCGCACAAGCCGACGCAGGGGTGTCCAGCGAGAGCAGTGACCCCAAGGTCGTGATGGTGCGCCGACGCCGGGTCGGCCATCACCGGCGCACCCATAACGTGGCTAGCACCCGCCATGGCGGGCGATTCACCCGACATCGAGTGGATACTCACGGCGCCCAACAACAGCGCCGAGACCACGAGTGC
>JANOED010000121.1:0-24816 GCA_031413035.1 Leifsonia sp.
GCCTCGCCACCACCGGTCGAGAAGAAGACTCGGTTCAGATCTCCCGGGGCATGGCCGGCCAGTCGATCCGCGAGTTCGATCGCATTGGGATGCGCGTAAGACCAGATCGGAAAGAAAGCCAATTCCTCGGCCTGCTTGGCAGCGACCTCGGCGAGCCGCTTGCGCCCGTGGCCCACGTTCACCACGAAGAGACCGCTCAGGCCGTCGATGTACTTTCGGCCCTTCGAGTCCCAGATGTGGTGGCCCTCACCCTTGACGATGATGGGAACCCCGTGGCCGTCTTCCATCACGGATTGACGGGAGAAGTGCATCCAGAGGTGATCTTTTGCCTTTTGCTGAAGATCGGCCTCGTCGTAGGTCGCAAGCCGTGGTTCTGTCATTGTCATCTCTATCTCGTTCCCCAGTTGTAGAACTGCTTGAGCAGCTTCAGGTAGACGAATGTCTCCGTGGACTGCACTCCGTCGATCGCGCGAATCTGCTTGTTCAGCAGAGCGATCAGGTCTTCGTCGTTCTCGCAGACGACCTCAGCCAAGATGTCAAAACTGCCTGCAGTGAGCACGACATAGTCGACAGCGGATAGGCGTCCCAGTCGATCAGCTACGACGGTCGTGTCACCGCTTACTCGAATACCGATCATTGCCTGACGGTAGAACCCGAGCTGCATGGGATCGGTCACTGCGACTACTTGCATCACACCGGAGTCGGTGAGCTTCTGCACGCGCTGGCGCACGGCCGCCTCGCTAAGCCCGACGGCTTTGCCGATCTCCGCGTACGAGCGCCGTCCGTCACCCTGCAACTGCTCGATGATCGCCTTCGAGACGTCGTCGAGCTGCACCGGTTTCGAGCCGGGCGGGCGCGGAGGAGGGCTCATGCCTCGATTCTGTCAGCGCATGCGCGTGCGTACAAGCGATTCCGTATCATAAACCGAAAAAGACGGCCGAAATCGTTTGTGCGGGGGCTGGATGCCGCGGCTTCACCCGACTCGCGATACATCTCGATCGACCAACGGCGCAGCGCAGACGCGGCATAGGCTTGAGCCGTGACTGACGACCTTGACGATACCGTCATCGTGAGAAAGGGCCCAAGTCCGACTTCGTCGAGCCCAGCACCTCCGGACAGCGAACAGACCGTAGTTGTTGCACGCCGAGACGAGATTCTCGTGAGGTCTGGTGAGATCTCAACTAGTAAGGCTCCACCGGCAGGTCGCTCTCTGCCACGCCGTGGTTTCTATGCGTTTCGGGTGGGCTCAGCAGACCCGCCCCTGCTTCTCGACAGGCCGTGCATTGTCGGCCGGCGGCCGAGTGCGCCCAGAGTCCCCGAGGGCGAATCACCCCTGCTAGTGACGGTGCCGTCAGTGCTCAAGGAGGTCTCGGCGTCGCACATAGAACTGCGCCAGCGCGGCTCCACGGTTGTCGTAACCGACTTGCGGTCAACAAATGGCTCAACAGTGCTGATGCCCGGGAGCCGTCCGAGAAAACTGCGTCAAGGCGAGTCGGTTGTCGTCTCCCCGGGCACATTGGTGGATATTGGTGACGACAACGTTCTCCAGATCCTACCGATGCAGCACCTGCGAGACAGGGCAGAGAGGCAGCCGTGACTGAGATCGGCGGCAGCACGCCCAGTCTGTCTGTGCCCATTCCGGGTCGAGACGGCGCAACTATAACCATCGCTTGGGCAGCACTGACCGATATGGGACGCCGCAGAGCCGTCAACGAGGACAGCTACGTAGCGCTTTCGCCGGTGTTCGCTATTGCCGACGGCATGGGCGGTCACTCGGCCGGAGACCTCGCAAGCAATGCCGTCGTCCAGAGGCTTGCGGAGGCCGCAACCTCAGACTTCCTTGCTCCGCGGGTCATCGATCGAGCACTCGACTCTGCCACGGTAGATATCTCAGCAATCATCGAGGAGACTGCGCTGGGAATGGGTACGACGGTCACCGGCGCGATCCTTGGGCTCCAAGACCTGGAGCCGGTCTTCGCCGTTTTCAACGTAGGTGATAGCCGCGTGTACCGGTTCGAGCGCAATGAGCTCACACAGGTCACGGTCGACCACTCCGTCGTTCAAGAGCTCGTCGAGGCGGGAGCGTTGACCAAGGCTGAAGCTGAGCACCATCCCGACAGCAACGTCATTACGCGCGCAATCGGATTCAACGCTGCGCCCTCACCAGACTTTTGGATGATTCCAGCCCGCACTGGGCTTCGACTTCTGCTGTGCTCAGATGGCCTCACCAAAGAGTTGAGCGACGAGCGAATCCGCTTGCACCTAGCCGCTCACCTCTCGGTCAGTGAAACCGCGAGCGCGCTGATCGACGGGGCTCTTGCCGCTGGTGGACGGGATAACGTCACGATCGTTGTAATCGACGTGATTGACGCCCCGGAGCCACTGCCGCTCTAGCGCCCAGAATTGGGGGTCGGGCCGCGAACCCCCCATAGGGGTATCTCCGACCCACACCTCCGATCGAGTTGCCTAGAATGGTGGCATATGTCCGGAAGGCTAGGGGGTGTTCGTGACTCGCCGATTGCCGTCTCCTCCGCCGATCCTGCCCGGCTTCTCACACATCCATATTCTGGGCTCCGGTGGATTTGCTGACGTTTTTCTGTACGAGCAGAACATGCCCAGGCGACAGGTCGCCGTCAAGGTCATGCTGAGCGAAGTCGTCAACGAACAGGTGCGGCAGATGTTTCAGGCCGAGGCGAACCTTATGGCTCAGCTCAGCGCCCACCCCGCTATCCTCACGGTGTATCAGGCGAGCGTGTCAGCAGACGGCCGGCCCTACTTGGTGATGGAACTCTGCTCGGCATCCCTCAGCCAGCGGTACCGCGCTGAGCGCCTCCCCGTCGCCGAGGTTCTGCGGATCGCCGTCAAGATCGGAAGTGCGGTGGAGACCGCGCACCGGGCCGGTGTGCTGCACCGTGACATCAAGCCATCGAACATCCTGCTCACTGCATACGGGCATCCAGTGCTCTCCGATTTCGGAATCGCTGCGACACTCAGTGAATCGGGGGGTCGCGAAGCTGTGGGGATGTCGATTCCATGGTCGGCACCGGAAGTCTTGATGGATGAGACCGCGGGAACAATCGCCTCTGAGGTGTGGGCGTTCGCTGCGACCGTCTACTCACTCCTCGCCGGGCGGTCGCCATTCGAGAGTCCCGGAGGATCCAACAGCTCGGCCGACCTCATCTCACGAATCAATCGGGCACGCCCGCAGCCCATCGACCGTCATGATGTTCCGCCGGCTCTGGAACGCTCCTTGGCGAGAGCTATGTCTCGGCGGCCCGAGAATCGGCACCCGAGCATTCTTGAACTGCTTCACGAACTCCAAGCGGTTGAGTCCGAACTGGGCGTGCCGCAGACCCCGATCGAGGTTGTTGTAGATGACTGGGCACTCGCGACGGTGGCAGACCTAGAAGACCGCACTCGAGTTCGTGGCGCAGTCTCTCAACGTGGCGCAGTATCGCAGCGCCGCCGCCGGCGTCGGGGCACTGAGGAGTCCGGCTACAGTTCGGTCGGGACACTGATTAAGGATGACGCTGGTCAGGCCCGAAGCTCAGGTGGCCCCCCATCGCCAGCGAAGTGGAGTTTTCGAAAGTACTGGTGGGTGCTCGTGGCGGTTTCGATCGTCGTGATCGGAATCCTCACGACCGTCGTGCTCGCAACTCGCCCGCCAGCCACAGAGATCCCCACCGTCTCCGCGATCGAAGCGACCGTAGTGGGCGAAACCATCAGCTTCACGTGGTCAGATCCCGGAATCGCGCCGACTGACACCTACCAAGTCACCACTTCTGATGGTGGGCTGCCCCTGCAGCAGAAGGGCACCGACTTCGTCATTGATGCCGAGACGGGGGATCGAGTCTGCATTGTTGTCTCGGTGATTCGTGAGGGCAAGACCGGCCCGCCGAGTTCCGAGAAGTGTGTCGACGTTCCCCAATGATGAGCTTCTGATGTTGAGATCGTGGTTGGTCGCTCACCGTACGCTTCTGCTGAGCGCGACGAGTATCTCTCTTGTGACGGCCTTGGTCGCCGTCGTGGCTATCCTCTCGACGGGTTACACCGCGCAGCGCTTCGATCTCGGTGACGGCTCGGTGTGGGTGACCAACACCCAGCAACAGGTCGTGGGCCGGGCCAACACGGAGGTGCTGGAACTCAACACCGTCGTGCCTGCCGGGAGCGACGATATCGACATCGTTCAGCAGGGCGGCACTGTGCTGGTCGTCGACCGAACCGAAAGCACTGTCGATATCGTGGATCCGGCCTCGTCCACTGTCACCGACAGTGTCGCTCTACCGCCGAACCGGCCAGACGTTTTCGTTGCCGCGAACAGGGTGATCGTTTTCGAACGTGGCACAGGCGAGCTCTGGGTCCTCGACGTGGGAGAACTAGCGACCTTCGACGCCCTGTCAGAACCCTCGCTCAGTCTTGGAGTCGGCGCACTAGTCTCACTGGACCCAAGTGGACTCCTCTACGCCTATTCGCCGTCTGCTGGCCTAATGTATCGCGTCGACGCTGCTCTCTCCGATGTGGTCGAGAGCGCTCAGCCAGTAACGCTACCGAGCTCTACGACCGGCCTGTCGATGACCTCCGTCGCTGGTCAATGGGCAGTCTTGAACACCCAGGCGCGAACTGTGCAGTTCGACGGAAGGACGGTCGAGTTCTCTGACTTGATCGATGTGGGCTCCGGTGCAGTTCTCCAATGGCCGAGTTCGACTGGCTCACGAGTTCTCATCGGATTCTCCGGGGGCCTTCTCAGCGTGCCGCTGGATGGAACAGAACCAACGCTCACCGTCGACTCGATCTCGGGAACGCCGGCCCGACCCATGACACTCGGTGAATGCTCATTTGCTGCTTGGACGAACGGAGAAAATTGGCGGCTGTGCGACGGCCAAGAAGGGGCGACCACCCTAGAGCTTGATTCGATGACTCCGAGTGCACAACTCAGTTTCAGAGCCAACGGTCAGCAAGCAGTACTTAACGATCGTCGGAGCGGTTCTGTCTGGGCCGTTCAGCGGTCGGGAGAGCTCATCAACAACTGGGATGACCTGATCGCCGACGACAGCGAGGTCCCTGAGGAGCAACTCGCAGACCAAGACGTTCCGGTTGAGTTGGAGAAGGTTCAGCAACCACCTGTCGCGATCGACGACGAGTTCGGAGCGCGATCGGGGCGCGCTACGGTACTTCCGATCTTGCTCAACGACTACGATCCGAACGGTGATGTTCTTGTCGTAAGCGACGTGACCATCCTCGACGAGGCCGTCGGACGCATCGATGTAATTACCGAGCGGCAGCAGCTCCAACTGACGCTGACACCAGCGGCGACCGGTCAGATTCGGTTCTCGTACTCGGTCAGTGACGGGCGCGGCGGCACCGATAGTGCGGACGTACTAGTGACAGTGCGGGGGGCTGGAGAGAACGCTCCGCCAATTCAGGTGCGCGCTAGTGAGGCAGTGGTGCAGGTCGGCGGCCGGGTGACCTCCCAGGTTCTCTCAGACTGGGTTGACCCTGACGGTGACGCCTTCTACCTAACGAGCGCTGGCGTTGCCCCGCCGGACACGGTGAGCTACAAACCGAGCGGCGCTGTGGTGTTCTCCGAAGGGGGAGCAGTGGGCGACCTCAGAATCGTCACTCTCGTTGTCTCAGATGGCACCGACGAGTCATCCGGAACCCTCGCAATCGCGGTAAAGCCGGTTGGTGAGGTTCCCATCGTGGCTGAACCCTTTGTGAAGCTCGCCTACGCCGGTCAGGAGATCACGGTCTTACCGCTCGATCACGTCCGCGGTGGTAGCGGAACACTTCGTCTCAACAGTGTGCCGGCGAAAGCGGACGTCACGCTTACGCCGAGTTACGAGACCGGGACTTTTCGTTTCTCGAGCTCGGTGATTCGAAGCCACTTTCTCGAGTACGTCGTGACGGATGGCACCCAGACGGCAACGGGTGTCATTCGGATCGACGTTGTTTCGCCGCCCGACGCAAACACCAAACCCATCACAGTTCCGAAGACCGTCTTCGTCAAGACACTGAGGAACGAGCGCATTGATGTGGCGGGCACCGATGTGGACCCGGCGGGTGGAGTTCTTCTTGTCACGGGAGTAACTAACCTGCCCGCCGGGTCTGGTGTTCGTGCTGAGGTACTCGAGCAGCGCCTCGTACGGGTCAGCCTCGAAGCACCACTCGATGGACCGGTCAGCTTCAACTATCGGATCAGCAACGGGCTGGCCGAGGCTGAGGGTGTGATCACCGTGATCGAGATTCCCACACCTAGTCAAGCGCAGCCACCGATCGCTTCTGAAGACAGTGTCACCGTGCGGGTTGGGCAGGTGATCGACATACCGGTGCTCCGCAACGATGAGCACCCGGACGGCCTCGACCTTACTCTGCAGCCGACGCTTGAGCAGCAGTTGCCAGCAAACTCAGGATTGCTGTTTGCGTCGGGCTCAGTCCTGAGATACTTGGCTCCCGAGCGGGCAGGCAACTTCACCGCGACCTACCGGGTAACCGGTCCGGATGGTCAGGCAGCGACCGCAATCGTAAGAATCGCCGTGCGCGAGGAGGACGTCGCGACCAATAATGCCCCTGTTCCCGCCACGGTCACCGCGCGGGTCATCGCTGGTGAGACCGTGCGCATTTCGATTCCGCTCTCGGGAATTGACCCCGACGGCGACTCAGTGCAACTTCTGGGCCAGGCAAGCAACCCGGAGCGCGGTGCTGTTGTCAACACAGAGGCTGACACTATCGTCTACAGTTCGGGGGACTACTCGGCGGGAACCGACACATTCACCTACACAGTTATCGACTCCTTAGGGGCCCGAGCGACTGGGACGATTCGGGTCGGGATCAGCCCGAGATTGGAGGGCGCTCGCAACCCGGTCGCGATCGTGGATGAGGTAACCGTTCGACCTGGAGTCACAGTTTCAGTTCAGGTTCTTGAGAACGACTCGGATCCTGACGGCAGTCCGCTGAGCATCATTTCGGCCGAACCGAATGACGCGATTACCACTGCAACGGTCGAGGGTGATCTTGTTCAGATCACGCCACCACGCACTCCTGGAACCTACGGAGTGATCTATGCGATTCAGAATGACTCCGGGGGCACCAGCCAGAACTTCATCCGGGTAACCGTGCGGTCAGATGCTGCCTTCTCTTACCCGATAGTCGCAGACACCGTACTTACGCTCTCGGATGTGCTTGATCGCGAACAGGTCACCGTAGATGTGCTCGCGAATGTTTTCTTCGCAGACGGTAGTCCGCGCACGCTTGGCTTGTCGATCTATCCCGGTTACACCGGATCCGCTGCCGTCACGTCTGGCAAGCGCATCACCGTCGACGTCGCTGACGAGAGCCAAATCATCCCTTTCGCAGTCGCACACCCTGAGGACGAGTCGATCATCAGCTATGGGTTCATCAGGGTGCCGGGTTTCGACGACGCCCTTCCGCAGCTCGACCGTCGTGCCCAGCCGTTGAGAGTGAATAGCGAAGATGAACTCGTGATCGACATCAATGACTACGTCATCGCTGTCGGCGGCAAACAGGTCCGTCTGACCGACGCGAATTCTGTGCGCGCCACCCACGCCGACGGTTCTTCTCTGGTGCGTGATGACCAGACCCTCGTCTATACCTCCGCCGACAAGTACTTCGGACCAGCGTCGATCTCATTCGAGGTCACTGATGGCACGTCCTCCACCGACCCGAACGGTCGAACAGCAATACTCGTGCTTCCCATCACCGTCCTGCCACGCGAAAATCAGCCCCCGCTATTCCGTGGGGCGGTGATCAGTTTCGAGCCGGGCGAGGAGCGCGAGATTGACCTCCTCAAACTCACAAACTATCCCTACCCGGATGACCTTAACGAACTTGCATACTCGATCCTCGAGCCGCTCCCCGAGGGGTTCACCTACGCTCTCAATGGCACGTCGCTAACCATTCGTGCGAACGACGACGCTGTCAAGGGCAGCGCAACCTCGATGACCGTGAGTGTTCAGGATGACCTCTCCGAGGGCCAATCTGGCCGAATCGAGTTGAGCGTAGTTCAGTCGACCAGACCGCTCCTCAAGCCTGGTGCGGACTCGACCATTGCGCCGCGCAACGCTACGACGCAGCTTGATGTACTTGCCAACGACGAAGCCACCAACCCGTTCCCCGGTGAGCCGCTCCGGGTGCTGGCAGTTCGCGGCCTAGAGGGGGATACCCTTCCTGCTGGGGTTGAGATCGTCCCCAGCGTTGACAACAGCATCCTCAGCATCACTGTGTCAGGAACTGCAGCCCCTGCAGACATCACCCTTCAATACCAGGTCGCCGATGCCACGAATGATCCGGATCGCTACGTGTGGGGCCTTGCCACCGTCTCGATTCAGGACCGACCCGACCCCGTGACCAATCTCTCGGCGACCGGCTTCGCTGATCGTGAGATCAGCCTGCGGTGGAATGCCGGTGCGTTCAACAACTCCCCGATAACGGGGTACAAAGTGACCACGATACCGCTTGATGGCGGGGGCTCCACGACGGTCACGTGCGGGGGCACAACCTGCACGGTTCCGACTCCGGGCAACGGCTCGACTAACGCAGTGCGGTTCTCCGTTGTCGCAACGAATTCCCTCGGTGATTCCGATCCAGACTCGACCTCGGCTGCCGTCTGGTCAGACATCCTTCCGCCAGCACCTACCGGCGTGTCGGCAGAACCGCTCGACAATGGTCTAAGGATTACTTGGGATGCCGTCACCGTTGCTTCGGGAGGCACTCCCGTCACGAGCTACGTGATCGGGGTCGGCGGGGTCGTGAGAACAACGTCGTGTGGAGCTTCTGTCTGCACCACTGACGTAGTCGACTCGTCTCTCGCCAATGGCACATTGGTGACCTACAGCGTCAGTGCGCGCAACGATGCGTATGGTCCTCTTGCGGCGTGGAACTCGACGTCACAACAAGCGACTCCGGCGGGACCGCCGTTACCGGTGACGCCCCCGATAGCAACTGCGGTGAGCGATACGACCGTGGCTGTCGATTGGGGCGCCGTGTTCGACCCCAATGGCAGGCCAATCAATGAGTACACCGCGGCGATCTACACCGCGACTGCTCCGACCTGTTCCGCCGACGGGGTTGTGAGTTCGAATGGAGCGACGCTCTTCAGCGCAGGTACGGCAACATCGACGACGTTCGGCGGACTTGCTCCCGAGGCCGAGTACACCGTCATTGTGCTTGCCTTCAACGGACAGGGATGCACGGCAAGTCAACCGGTTCTCGCGAGCACTCCGCCGCCACCAATTGTCGCCGTGGCGACATCGGGACCGTCGGCCAACGGTCAGGTTTTCGATTTCGTTCTTGGTGGGGTCGATGTCGGCTCGGGCATGTCAGGCAGTGGCTACACGGTCTACTACCGGCTTAACGGAGGCACCGAATACGGTCCGGTGCCGATCGGCGGATTCCTCCAGGCGGAGCCTCTCCAGTACGGTCAAGCGGTATCTGTCGAAGCGCGTGCCTGCCGCGACAGCGGCGGACAGCCCGTCTGCCAGCCAGTCATGTCAGCTCCCTTCCTTCTGGGCACCCCGGTAGACCCCCGGCTGGTCGGCCCGGTGACCTTTGCCCAAACCGATCCGGACGATCCTTTCAACGATGGAACGTTCTCGTGGCTCGGGTTCCCGCTGGGAAACTACGAGTTGGTTGAGTTCGCGTGCGGGACCTCTCCCGGGGATGGCACTTTCGTCGCCGCTGGTTCGGATCTCAGTTGTACCGTGTCGGCCGGGCCACCCGAGACGCCCTACTTGACCATCAGGGTCACCGCGAACTCGGGTCAGACTTACACCATCGCCTACAACGGCTTCGAACAGGACTAGAGGAATCCCATGACCATGACCCCGGAGCAAGCGACCTGGTTCGCTGACACATTCAACAGAATGGTGGCCAACGTCGACCAAGTACTGCTCGGAAAAACCTTCGTCATCCGCCTAGGATTCACAGCACTCCTGAGCGAGGGGCACCTTCTGCTCGAAGACTTCCCTGGAACCGGAAAGACCTCATTCGCTAGGGCGATGGCGCAGAGTGTCACAGGAACGACGAGCCGGATCCAGTTCACTCCCGACCTTCTGCCCGGCGACATCACCGGTGTCAGCATTTACGACCAGGGCAGGTCAGTTTTCGAGTTCCACCCCGGCCCGATTTTCGCCAATATTGTGCTTGCCGACGAGATCAACCGAGCCAGCCCGAAGACCCAGTCCGCTCTCCTTGAGGTCATGGAAGAGGGTCACGTCACCGTGGACGGCACGACGCACCCGGTCGGCACTCCGTTTATGGTAATTGCCACCCAGAATCCGATCGAACAGGCCGGAACGTACCGGTTGCCTGAGGCGCAACTCGATCGGTTCATCATGAAGGCGTCGATCGGGTACCCGGATCACGCCTCGACACTCCGGATTCTCGAAGGCGCTGGAGTGAAGTCACACGAGACGACTCTGCCCGCAATTGCCACGGCAGAAGTGATCAAAGAAATGGGGCAGCTCGCTCGAACGGTGCACGTTGATCCCTCGATCAACGACTACGTGAGCCGTTTGGTCGAGGCCACACGAACCGCACCCGAGGTGCGGCTCGGGGCGAGCGTGCGTGGCGCCCTTTCTCTCATTCGCACCGCGAAGACGCTCGCGGCGGCCAGCGGGCGGCACTACGTCGTACCTGATGACGTCAAGGCACTCGCGGAGCCAGTGCTCGCTCACCGCCTGATCGTTGACCCGGAGGCGGAGTTCGACGGTGTCACCGCCCCGAGTGTGATGAGCCGCATTCTCCTTGAGACTCCGCCGCCGAGTGATAGGCAAGCCGTGTGATGTCTCGACCCACAACCGACTCTCTATTCTCCACCGCCAGCGGCGGACTGACCAACGCGCGCACGAGGATCGTGGGTGATCGCACTGGTTTTCTCGCCGACGCCATTATTGCGATCGTCCTCTTCGTGTCGAGTGTCAGGGCTGTCGTCTCGCGCGCGTTTGGACGAGTGGCGGCTGTGGTAACCCCGCTGGGTTGGACCGTCATCCTGATGGTTCCGCTCAGTCTGGGATTCGGATACGGACTGGCTTGGGTTGAGCTCATTGTCATCGGCTATGCGGGAATTGCCCTTCTCGTGGTCGCCGTCATCTACCTAGTCGGAGGCACATCGATCACCATTGGGCTGGCGGTACCACACAGCCGAGTTGTTGTCGGTGAGCGGGCAACCGGCGAGCTCGCTGCGGCCAATCCGGGCAAGCGGCGCTCGTTGCCGGTGACCGTCGAAGTCCCAGTCGGAACTGGGATAGCCGAACTCGCTCTTCCGGGTCTCGCCCGGGATGAGACGGTGACGCGCGAGTTTGTCATCCCCAGCCTGCGTCGCGGAGTTGTTCCGATCGGTCCGGTTCGCACAGTGCGCGCCGACCCGGTAGGAATCGTCCGGCGGGAGATCATCTGGACCGACGTGGCGGAACTCTATGTGCATCCGCGAACCATCGGCACTCCCAGCATGAGCACAGGTTTCGTGCGGGATCTCGAAGGCCAGCCGACCAGAGACCTGTCGAACAATGATGTCTCGTTTCATGCGTTGCGCGAGTACGTGCCCGGCGACGAACGGCGCTACATCCATTGGAAGTCGACAGCCCGTACTGGCACCTATATGGTGCGACAGTTTGAGGAGACCAGACGCAGTCACCTCATCGTGGCGCTGAGCCTGGCCGATTCCGACTACGGGAGTGACGACGAGTTCGAGATGGCGGTAAGCGTGGCGGGTTCATTGGGGGCTCGGGCGATTCGGGATGCTCGCACTGTCTCAGTCGTCGCCAGCGAAGTCACCCCGCAGTTTGCCAAACGGAAGGTGTTCGCCGTACGAACCCTGTCTACGCTGACTCGCTCGCGTCTTCTGGACGATCTTGCGATCGTCGAGAAGTCAGAAACCGCCCTTACCATCGCCGACATTGCCCGGGTCAGCGGAGAACAGGCCGTTGGAGTGTCGGTGGCCTTTCTAGTCTGCGGTTCGGGCGCGACTCCGCTGGAGCTGCGTGCGGCATCCACTAGTTTTCCATTGGGGGTTGAGGTGGTTGCGATCATCTGCGATCCCGACAAGACCCCTGGTCTTCGCAGGGTCGCCGGCCTGAGCGTACTCACCATTGGGTACTTGGAGGACCTCCAGAAGTCCCTAGCCCGGTCGGCCGCCGCATGACCACTCGGCCCGGGGTCACATTCATCGTCGTCAACACGGTGATGCTATGGCTTGCCACGATCGTGGCGAGTGCGACCCTGTGGCCAATCTATGAGAGCACCGCCTTCATCATTCTCGTCGCCGTCACGATTCCGCTCGGCACGGCGATCGCGATTATCGGGGCGGTCTGGCGATGGCCCGCTTTCGTCGTGTTGCTCGTGACTGTCGCGGTATTTCTCGCGGTTGGTGTTCCTCTTGCCGTGCCGTCGAAGGCTCAGGGCGGGGTCCTGCCCACGCTCGACGGACTCGTTGATCTCGTCGCCGGCGTGGCGCTGGGCTGGAAGCAGCTAGTGACGATCACAATTCCGGTCGGGTCTTATCAAGCACTGCTCGTGCCAGCGCTAGTGCTCATTCTCGCGACTGTCGTCGTGGGGCTCTCAGTAAGCATTCGCGCTCGTTATGGCGAGCTGGGGGTGGTCGCGCCCGTGGTGTTGTTTATCGTCGGTACCGCGATCGGGCCAACTTATCCAGAGCGCCCGATAGTGATCGCGGTGGCTCTCTTCGCAATTGTGCTCCTCTGGCTGGTCTGGTTTCGTTGGTACCGACGTCGCGCTGCGATCCGGGTCCTGCTGCAGGGTGCGCCTGGGTCAGACGAGGTTCGACCCGAGGGCGCGTGGGCAGGCCTTCGGGCCGCGTTCGCCGCCGCCCTGATCCTCGCGCTTGCGTCAACTGCGGCGGTCGCGAGTGCCACTATTCTTCCGCCGACCTCCGATCGGACGGTGTTGCGTACGGTTGTGGTTCGGCCATTCGATCCTCAGGACTATGTCAGCCCACTTGCCGGCTTTCGCAGCTTTTGGCAGCCCGAAACCGTTGGCACCGCTCTGTTCGAAACCGAGGGAATCGCCCCGGGGTCTCGGATCCGCCTCGCGACCTTGGATACCTACGACGGTGTTGTGTACTCGGTTGGCTCCTCAAGCTCCGAGAGCGAATCGGGAACCTTCAGCCGCGTACCGTTTCGACTCGATCAGTCGGCGATCGTCGGCGATCAGCTCACGGTGACGGTCACAGTGAATGACTACCCGGGGGTTTGGGTTCCTACCGTCGGCAAGCTGGAAGCCATTGAGTTCGATGGGGTCGCGGCGCGCGAGGCCACGTCCGGATTCTTCTACAACGACGTCACGGGCACCGGTGCGGTCGTCGGCGGGCTAACGGGCGGCACGACGTATGTACTTTCGGGGGTTGTGCCTGAGCAGCCGACGTTGAGCGAGCTAGCAGTCCTCGTTCCCGGTGCGGCCGTCGTGCCGTCTCCCGTGGGAGTGCCTGCGGAACTCGTTGCCAAGCTCAACGAATACACCTCGGGCATAGAGGGCACCGGATCTCGGCTAGTGGCCATGCTCGACGGATTGGCGGGCGATGGCTACATCAGTCACGGTGTGGGGCCTGACGAGCCTGCGAGTCGTTCTGGGCACGCTGCCGATCGGATCGCCGAGCTATTCACTGCGCCTCGGATGATCGGCGACGCGGAGCAATACGCGGTCGCTGCTGCGCTGATGGCTCACGAGATCGGATTCGCTGCGCGTGTGGTCGTCGGTTTCATTTCTGATGCAGGAGTCGTGCGCGGGGGTGATGTTTCTGCGTGGATCGAGGTCAACACGGCTCAGTATGGCTGGGTGACGATTGACCCAGTGCCCCCGTTTCGAGAGATTCCTCAGGAAGAACCCGAAGAGAATTCTCAAGTTTCGCGTCCGCCCACGATCATCCCGCCCCCGGTAGTAGAGTCCGAACGTCTCGATCGGCAGACAGCGCCTGAAAGCGAACAAGAGCTTCCCCCCGACCTCGACCCGCTTGTACAAGCAATCGTGGTCGTGCTGCGGGTAGTTGGTGTAGCAATGCTCGTTCTGGCGATTGGCTTGTCGCCGTTCGTCGTCATCATTGCCGCAAAACTCCGCCGCCGTCGGCTGCGGCGGCAAGCGCCCACACCTACTGAGCAAATCGGCGGAGGCTGGAGGGAGTTCCATGATTCGCTCCTGGACCACGGGTTAGTCACGGCAGCATCATCCACACGAAGTGAGATTGCGGCGATCGCGGGCGGTGTTCAGTCGGAAGTGCTTGCTGCGGTGGCGGATCGTGCGATGTTCGCCCCCGAGGATCCGCAGCCCAGTGAATCGGATGCCGTCTGGAACGCTGTCGAGGAACTGGATGCGACTCTAGATGCGGGCCTGACCCGATGGCAACGGATCAAGGCACGGGTCTCATTGCGCTCACTCGGTGGTTATAGTGTCAAGAATCTCTTCAAGCGTTAGGACCGCGTCGTGACCTGCCCGTACTGCGCTTCCGAGTTGCCCACCGGCGCTCTGTTCTGCGGCGAGTGTGGGCGGTCCGTTTCTCGGGATGCCACCGAGTCTCAAGGTGCCGGCGTGCAGATTCCTTCCGGGGCGACCTCAGCGCCACCATCCGAGCCCGACTCCCGGCTTGAGATTGAAGGCGAACTCGAGTCTGAACTGTGCGCCCAGTGTGGTGCGGCGGTTGCGGCATCCGACATCTTCTGCGGTGAATGTGGATTTGTTCGCCAATCAGGCGCCCCGGCGGTGGTGCGACCCCGGGATACCGTGGCGCTCGACCCCTTCCCGTGGGGGTCAGCGTCGGCGGTTGAGGCACCCGTGTTCGGTGACGACCTTGACGAGACCCGAATCGTGGATCGCAGTGCTGGTGGCGACCGGTTCGTGCTTCAGTTCAGCACCGGCGAGAGTGTCAGCGTGTCGGGAACCGGCCTCGTCGGAAGAAACCCAGTAGCGGAGCCGGGGGAGTACTTTGATTCTCTCGTGACGATCGCGGACCCAGGCAAGTCTGTCTCGAAGACCCACCTTGAATTCGGCCAAACGAGCGGATCGTTCTGGGTCAGCGATCGATTCTCGGGCAACGGGACCGTAGTGCGTGAACCCGGTTCCCCGCCCCGTCGTTGCGATGCGGGCAAGCGTTATCGGATCGTTCGAGGAACCCGGATCGACATCGGTGAGCAGTTCTTTGTGGTGAGCTAACAGCTCCTCCCCTCGCGGGATTGACCCGGCAGTCACCACCAACAGGTGACCAACGCAAGCGGCAGATCCCTAGCTGTGGTGTCGTCGTGCCATGGTCATTGCTCCTCGACTTCGCTTGCCGCGAGCCCCGGAGATTTCTACTGCCTACCGATTCCCCGTTATCGGTGCGGTTGCCCCGGTAATCATCGCCCTCGTGATCTGGCTAGTGACCGGATCGGCCTTCGCGCTGCTCTTTGCCGGGATGGGTCCGATTGCGGCGCTTGCGGGATGGGCAGATTCGAGGGTGTCGGGGCGTCGCTCGCGAGCCCGAGAATCGGCCCGGTTTGATCGAGACTCCGAAGCGCTACTAGACGAGATCCGCCAACGGCAGGGCGTTGAGCTAGCACAACTCACGGAGCGCTATCCGGGTGCGAGTGATCTGGTTGCGCGCCGAGGCATCGACCTATACCGCGGGCATGGTGAGTGGGCAACCGGAGTGTTGGTGCGCCTGGGCACCGGGCTCGCGCCCAGCGCCCTCGAGCTCGAGCCGATTCCTGAGTCGTCAGACGAGCGTGTGACAGCTCGGTGGGAAGAACTCGTTGCGCGAGCCGCAACCCTCCGCGATGCCCCAATCACGACAGACGCTCGGCTCGGGATCGGGGTGGTCGGCCCGAGCGCAATTACGCGCTCGGTGGCCCGAGCGCTTGCCGTTCAGATTGTGTGCACTCTCTCCCCACGCGATTACTGGTGGGCCGCGGATGATCTCGAAGAGAGCGAATGGCTGAAGGAGCTTCCGCACCAGCAACGTCGGCTCGCTGCACCCGGCGCGATCGTCGAGTTCGGCCCTACTTCTGGCTCCGAGGGTGGAGTCGCAATCGCGACGGCTCCAAGTCACGAGCTCCTCCCACGCAGGTGCGGCGTCATCATTGAAGTGAGCGCAGGCAGTGCTCAAATAACCCACCATCCGGATCCGGGCGCTCGTCAAGCGATTCGGCCTGATGTTGTCTCGCGGCAGCATGCTCGCGCGTGGGCGAGCGATCTCAGCGCACAAGCGGCTCTCGAGGGCACACTCTGCGCCGCTCCCACACTGCCGGATTCTGTTGAGCTGGGGCCTCTGCTTGTCACGGGCGTTGTGACCGACCGAGGTTCACTGGACTGCACCCTTGCGATCGGCCTCGACGGCTCGGTAGCGCTTGACCTCGTTCGTGACGGACCGCACGCGGTTGTCGGCGGCACTACCGGCAGCGGCAAGAGCGAGCTATTGGTCGCTTGGGTGGTGGCTCTTGCGGCTGGTCGTT
Organism: Leifsonia sp.; assembly: GCA_031413035.1. Lineage (GTDB taxonomy): Bacteria > Actinomycetota > Actinomycetes > Actinomycetales > Microbacteriaceae > Rhodoglobus. Next base: position 16,452 of record JANOED010000121.1, read on the forward strand.
CGCCGGCGGACGTCACGTTCCTTCTCGTTGATTTCAAGGGCGGGTCTGCTTTCGCACCGCTCGAGCCGCTGCCTCACACGGTCGGTATTGTCACAGACCTCGACGCTGCCGGGGCGACTCGCGCGCTCGAAAGCCTGCGGGCCGAAGTGCAGTACCGCGAGCACCTTCTGCTGCGAGAGGGAGTTCGATCAATTGAAGAGACAGTGGCGATGCCGCGGCTCGTGATTGTGGTCGACGAGTACGCCGCGATGGTTGGCGAGCATCCGGATCTGCATGTGCTGTTCTCAGATCTCGCCGCGCGAGGCCGCTCCTTGGGAATACACCTAATCCTGTGCACCCAACGACCCGCCGGTGTGGTGCGCGATGGAGTTCTCGCAAACATCGATCTACGGGTGTCGCTTCGGGTCAACAATCCCAGTGACAGTTCAGCGGTCCTCGGGACCGAGGATGCCGCGGCTATCCCCGCGGCAGCGCGGGGCCGAGCGTGGGTGCGTCTTGCGGGGGGCACCCCTCAGCAGGTGCAGTTCGCTCGCCCCCGACCGGACGACATCGAGGTGGCGGTGCAGCGATGGTCGGGCGCGCCGCCAGTTCGCCGCCCGTGGTGTGAGCCGCTGGGGTCGAGTGTGGCTCGCGATGAACTTCAACCGGACAGCGATGGCATTGTCTTCGCGCTTGTCGACCTCCCTCGCGAGCAGCGGCGAGCGACCGCGATCTACCACCCGACGCAGGATGGACATCTACTAGTTCTGGGGGCGTCTCGCAGTGGCAAGAGCAACCTTCTCGCCCTGATCGCTCAGTCCGACATAGACGCGGTGCAGGTTCCTCGCGACCTCGACGCTGCGTGGGATCTTCTCGAGGGTCTAAGCAACAGACTTGACCAGCGCGTCGGAGGAGATCAATTCCCTGAACAACTCGTGCTCATAGACGATGTCGATTCTCTCGCGTCCCGGTTCACGGGTGAGTATCGGCAGGTCTTCGTCGAGTTGCTGTACCGGGTGCTGCGCGATGGCTCGGGAGAGGGCATCCACCTTGTGCTGGCCGCGCAGCGGTTGTCGGGTGACCTCCAGTCGCTTGCTTCGCTGGTGCCGTCCCGGGTATGGCTCCGTCACGCGTCGCGCCAGGACTACGTGATGGCGGGCGGTGAGGGCGCCTTGTTCATGCCGACGCTGCATGCCGGTGGCGGCCACTGGAGGGGTGATCGCATTCAGGTCGCTCGAGCGAGTGAGTATCAACAAACAGTTCAGCGCGGGCGCGAGGTCGCCCTTGTACCGGGCAAGGCGATCGCCCTGATCTCAAGCCAGAGCCACCTGCTCTTGGGTCGGATTCCCGGCGCGTTCGCGCTTGCCGACGTGGCTACCGACCTTCCCGCTCGCCTCTTGCCAGGCGCCGTTGTAATCGGTGATGTCGACGAGTGGCAGTCGCGGTGGGGTGCGCTGGGTGTGGTGCGCGCCCTCGCCGAGGTTGTCTTCGACAAGTGCAGCACAGCTGACCTCCGCGCCCTGACTCGCTCTCGAGCGCTACCGCCACCATTGATAACCGGTCAGTGTTGGCGACTAGCCGAAGACGGCTCGATAAATCGAGCTCGACTGCCCTGGTGAGGGTCAGGCGAGTATCTCTTCGAGGCTGGTGTGGGTTAGCCCGTGAGCCTGGCCAACAGGCTCGTTCACGACCGAGCCCGCGTGTGTGTTGAGTCCGAGCGCAAGTGCGCTATCGGCTCGAAGGGCGTCGATCCACCCGCGGCCCGCGAGCGCGCGCACGTAGGGCAGGGTCGCGTTGGTTAGCGCATAGGTTGACGTGTTGGGCACCGCTCCCGGCATGTTGGCAACGCAATAGAACAGCGAATTGTGCACGGCGTAGGTCGGATCGGCATGCGTTGTGGGTCGGGTGTCGGCGAAGCAACCGCCCTGATCGACCGCGATGTCAACAAGAACGCTACCTCGCTTCATCCGAGAGACAAGCTCGTTGCTCACGAGCTTGGGCGCCTTCGCGCCCGGGATCAAAACCGCCCCAATCACTAGGTCGGCGGTCACCATAGCGCCCTCAATCTCAAAGCCATTCGAGGCGACTGTGTGAACGCGTCCCGCGTAATGCGCATCGAGCTCCTTAAGCCGGTGCAGGTTCGTGTCGAGAACAGTCACCTCGGCGCCGAGCCCAACAGCGACTGAGATCGCGTTCGTCCCAGCGACGCCTCCACCAAGCACGACTACGCGTGCATTATGAGTTCCCGGAACCCCCGGAACAAGAAGGCCCGGGCCACCGTTTGGCTTGAGCATGGCGTTTGCCCCAACGATGGGCGCAAGCCGACCTGCTACCTCGCTCATGGGAGCGAGTAGTGGCAATGCCCGGTTCTCGAGCTGAACGGTCTCGTAGGCAATCGCCGTGACCCGGCTGCCGAGCAAAGCCTGCGTCAATTCAGGCTCGGCGGCGAGGTGCAAGAAGGTGAACAGGAGAAGGTCACTTCGAAAGTACTGATACTCAGACTCGACGGGTTCCTTTACCTTGAGAAGGAGTTCTGCGGCCTCCCAGGTCGAGGCCGCATCTGGGGCGATGGTCGCACCCGCTGCGCGGTAATCTTCATCGGAGATTGACGAACCGAGTCCAGCTCCCGCCTCGATGATGACTTCATGACCGTATGCCACGAGGTCAAAGACCCCAGCGGGCGTGAGTGCCACTCGGAACTCATTGTTCTTGATCTCTTTCGGAACCGCGATCTTCATGCTGACAGCGTAGTTGTCCAACACAGTGGAATTCGTATGGATTTTCCCCTTCTTGGCGCTGATTTCGTGAAAATTGTGTTACAAAGTGCACCGTTTGCTCCATGGGACTGTCCGATGCCCCTCTCCTATGTCAGTATCGTTTCACGCGAGAACCGAAGGAGAGACTCCCTTGACCAGACAGCTTCCTCAAGACCCGATGATTCGTGAGCTCGTCATGCAGGCGCGACGGATGCAATTCTCCCGCCGCCATGTGCTCCAAGGGGCCGGGATCGGCGCGGGCGCTTTGGCCCTCGCCGCGTGCGCGCCCGCGGGGTCCGGCGCACCGAAGCCCGCCGAAGATATTTCCGCCACCGACAAGACGTTGATCTGGTCGAACTGGCCCGCCTACATCGACGAGGATGAAGACGGCAACTACCCGACACTGCTCCGCTTCGAGGAGGAGACCGGAATCGCGGTGGAGTACAAGGTCGACATCGACGACAACAACACCTACTACGGCACGATCAAGGATCAGCTCGCGCTCGGTCAGTTCACGGGAGCAGACACCTTCTGCCTCACGGAGTGGATGGTCGCTCGCCTCATTCGGTTCGGCTACGTGCAGGACTTGAACGCGGCGAATATCCCCAACAAAGCCAATCTCGCTCCCGCACTCCTGAATCCAGACTTCGATCCCGGACGCGAGAAGTCGCTGCCCTGGCAGAACGGCTTCGCGGGTATTGCGTGGAACACCGAGGAGATTCCTGGTGGTCTCGAGAGTGTCGACGATCTCTGGAAGCCCGAGCTTAAGGGCAAGGTCACGGTGCTGAGCGAGATGCGCGACACTATGGGCCTGATTATGCTCAGCCAGGGAGTCGACATCTCAACCGGCGACTGGGGGATCGACGAGTTTTCTGCTGCAATCGAGGTGCTCGAGTCCAACGTCACTTCTGGCCAGATCCTCGGCATCAAGGGCAACGAGTACATGCAAGACTTCGTCTCGGGCGACGCTCTCGCCGCGATCGCGTGGTCTGGGGACATCACCGTCCTCAATGCCGAGGCCGGGTTCGAGAAATGGAAGTTCGCGCTCCCCGACGCCGGAGGAACTCTTTGGGGCGACACCTTCGTCGTTCCGATGGGAACTCCGCGCAAGACTAACGCCGAAACCCTCATGAACTACTACTACGAGCCGGAGGTCGCCGCGGAGGTCGCGGCGTGGGTGAACTACATCACACCCGTCGTTGGTGCTCAGGAGGTCGCGGCCGAGTTGTATCCGGAACTCGCCGAGAACCAGTTGATCTTCCCGAATGAGGAGACTCTGAGCCAGTCGTTCATCTTCCGAACCTTGGATCCCGCAGACGACCAGGAGTTCAATGGCGAGTTCCAGCGCGTCGCACTGGGTGCCTAATGGCCATTGCATCGTTCGCCGAAGCGGGCGCTGATCTCGAACTGGTGGGACTCCACAAGCGATTTCCGGGCTTCACGGCGATCGAGGATCTTGACCTCACGATTCCCGCAGGTTCGTTTTTCGCCCTCCTTGGGCCATCGGGGTGCGGCAAGACCACGACACTGAGGCTGGTCGCGGGGCTTGAAGAACCCACCTCGGGCACCATCTTGATCGGTGGCAAGGATGTCACGAGGGTCAAGTCCCACAAGCGCCCAGTAAACACCGTCTTCCAGAGTTATGCGCTCTTCCCACACATGACGGTCTTGGAGAATGTGGCATTCGGCCTGAGGCGGCGCGGCATCAGCGATCCACTCGGCAAGGCGCACGAGGCGCTGCGATTGGTGGAGCTCGACCACTTGGGCGCTCGCAAGCCGCAACAGCTCTCAGGTGGTCAGCAACAGCGTGTTGCTCTGGCGCGCGCCGTCGTGAACCGGCCGGCACTTCTGCTTCTCGATGAACCACTCGGTGCACTCGACCTCAAGTTGCGCCGACAGATGCAGATCGAGCTGAAGTCAATTCAGGATGAAGTGGGGCTGACCTTCCTCCACGTGACCCACGATCAGGAAGAAGCCATGACGATGGCCGACACTGTTGCCGTCATGAACAAAGGCCAGATCGAGCAGATGGGGGCTCCCGAGGAGCTCTACGAGCTACCGAAGACATCGTTCGTCGCGAACTTCCTCGGGCAGTCGAATCTCTTCTCCGGCCCGGTCACGTCGTCGAAGGGGGATTCGATCGTTGTCGACATCGCTGGCGTGAAAATCGAGGTGCCGAAGGATCGATCGCAGCGTCACGCCGGAGTGGTCACGATCGGGGTGCGCCCAGAGAAGCTCATGCTCCACACAACCGCGCCCAAGAGCGCGCCCGGCACGAACATCCTCGGACCCGGCCGCGTCACGGATGTCTCGTTCTCGGGGGTAAGCACTCAGTATCAGGTCGCCGTGCAGGGTCTTGGACTCATTACGGTCTTCGCGCAGAACATGGTGTTCGGGCCCGTGGTGAACCTCGGTGCCGAAGCCTGGGTGAGCTGGACGACAGACCATGGATTTGGTCTCGTGGATGAGCCTGAGCATGCTCCGAAGTTCTCGCCGGACACCGACACGGCCACGATCGCCGTTCAGACCCGGCACGAACTTCTCGCGGAGATCGAGGAGTCCTGAGATGGCCTTCGCCGCATTCGGATCGACCGCGGGACCGGTCGAGCAGGCGCCGCGCCGACGTAGCTGGATTGCACTCGTCCTGCTGGCCCCCGGTCTTGCCTATCTCGCGCTGTTCTTTCTGACACCACTCATTTCTCTCGTTCTCACCTCCCTTCAAGAACCGGTTCCGTTCGGGGATGTGGGTCAATTTCAGCCTGCGTTCAAGGTTGAGAACTACGTCGCAGTCGTCACAGAGTACTGGCCGCACTTTCTGCGCTCGTTCGGATACGCGTTTATTGCGACGATCTGCGCACTCTTGATTGGCTACCCACTCGCCTACTTCATTGGAGTCAAGGCCCGGCCATGGCCGCTGTTGCAAGCCTTGCTGTTGACCTTGGTGATCGCCCCGTTCTTCATCTCATTCCTCTTGCGCACACTCGCGTGGAAACAGTTGATGGCCGAAGACACACCACTCGTGCAGGGGCTCAAGTCCCTCGCCATTCTTGGTCCGGACGCGAATCTCGTTGGCACCCCGTTCGCGGTCATCTTCGGTCTGACGTACAATTTTCTTCCTTTCATGACGTTGCCGATCTATGCGACGCTCGAGCGCCTCGACACCAGGTATCTAGAGGCCGGATCCGACCTGTACGCGAACCCGGCAACGACCTTCTGGAAGGTGACTCTGCCCCTGTCGATGCCCGGAATCGTTTCGGGCACGCTTCTCACGTTCATTCCCGCCTCCGGTGACTTCATCAACGCCAGTTCGAGTTTTCTCGGATCGGCGCAAACGTCGATGGTCGGTAATGCGATCGAAGCGAACTTCCTGAGATTGCTCCAATACCCCGAGGCGGCCGCCCTGTCTGTCCTGCTCATGGGCATCGTTCTGGTGATCGTCGCGATCTATGTGAGGCGCGCGGGAACGGAGGACTTGATATGAGACGCCTGAGTCTCGGTGGCTGGCTTCTCCCGGTCTACAGCGCGCTCGCCTTGGTGTTTTTGCTCACCCCGATCGTCTACACCTTCGTGTTCTCGTTCAACGATTCGGTGAAGTCCAACATCGTCTGGGTCGGCTTCACGTTCGACAACTGGCTCAACGTGTGTCAGGCGCAGGGCGTGTGCGCGTCGTTTGGCACGAGCATCCTGGTCGGCGTAATCGCGACAATCATTGCGACGGCACTGGGCACACTTATCGCCATCGCGTTGGTCAGGTATCGGTTCCGGGCTCGGTCAACGATCAGCCTGTTGCTCTTCCTGCCGATGGCGACGCCCGAGGTTGTGTTGGGAGCGGGTCTCGCGGCTCAATTTCTCAGTGCGGGGGTGCCGAAGGGTCTGGGCACGATCATCATTGCGCACGCTCTGTTCTGTTTGAGTTTCGTGGTCGTCACGGTGAAGGCGAGGGTCGCAAGCCTCGACCCCGCGCTTGAGGAAGCGGGTCGTGATCTCTACGGATCGGGCAGCCAGGTCTTCGTGCGGATTACGCTTCCCCTCCTCATGCCCGGAATCATTGCAGCGGCGCTGTTGTCGTTCGCCCTGAGTTTTGACGATTTCATCATCACTCGGTTCAATAACGGTGGGGTAGAAACGTTCCCGGTATTCGTCTATACGGCTGCCGCGCGCGGTCTGCCCCCCGAGGCCAATGTCATCGCTTCGGCGGTGTTCATCCTCGCTCTTATCGTCGTGATCGTCGCGCAAACAACATCGGCGGCCCGCCGCAAGCGCCTCGCCCGCATACAGTAGCCGAAGGGCATTCCAGCCCGACGCCACAGAACCAGATCGGCAGCCCCATGTACCACGACAGGCCGCGCCTTGCCGCGCTATGGAACGACGAGCTAGAGCGGTTCACCGTGTCTCGTCCACGATCTCGTGCAGAGTTCGATCGAGCGGTTCGCCATCTCCCCGACGGTGTGCCGATGCTGTGGATGGCGAAGTGGCCAGGACCGTGGCCGGTCTACGTCGATCACGCGTCGGGTTCGCACTTCGAGTGCGTCGACGGAATCGACCATGTCGACCTCTGTCTGGGCGACACGGGCGCGATGTGTGGGCATGCGCCCCCCGCAGCAGTCCGCGCCATCAGCGCACAGCTTGCGAAGGGCTCTACCTTCATGCTCCCCACCGAGGATGCCGCGGTGGTCGGCGAGCTCATGGCCGCAAGGTTCAGCGTTCCGGTCTGGCAGTTCTCGCTCTCGGCAACTGACGCCAACCGCAGCCTCATCCGCTACGCGCGTCAGGTCACTGGCAAGCGCAGGATTCTCTTCCACGACTACTCGTACCACGGCACTGTCGACGAGGCCTATGCAACCCTCGACGAGTCTGGCGCAGTGGTGTCTCGGCGGGGCAACATCGGAGCCCCCGTGCCTCTCGCAGAGACTACGGCGGTCGTGCAGTTCAACGATGTCGACGGGCTCGAGGAGGTGCTGAGGCACGGAGACATCGCGGCAGTGTTGATCGAACCGGCCCTCACGAACATCGGTATCGTGCTGCCCGAGCCCGGGTACCACCAAGCCGTGCGAGATCTCTGCACACGCTACGGTGCGCTGCTCATAATCGACGAGACGCACACACTCAGCGCGGGCCCCGGCGGAATGATTGCCGAGCTCGCCCTCGAACCGGACGCGGTCGTGTTAGGCAAGAGCATTGGTGGCGGAATCCCGGCCGGCGCGTACGGCATGACCCGCGAGTTCGCTCAAGCGGTGCGAGACTCCCTGCACATGGAGGACATCGATGTTGGGGGAGTGGGCGGCACCCTCGCTGGCAACGCGGTCTCCCTAGCGGGCATCCGAGCGACTCTGTCTGAGGTGCTGACGCCAGACGCATTCAGAGGCATGATCGACAGATCGACCGAGTGGACGGCCGGCGTTCAGGCCGCGATTGACGAGTTCGATGTGCCGTGGCAGGTTACTCAACTCGGTGCTCGCGCCGAGTACAGCTTTAGGCCAACGGCTCCCCGAACCGGTGCCGAGGCAGCCGCGGCCGATGACTTCGAACTGCAGCAGTACCTTCACCTGCATGCACTCAACCGGGGCATCCTCATGACGCCGTTCCACAACATGGCGCTGATGTCCCCGGCGACGACGTCCAGTGATGTC
>JANOED010000122.1:0-9668 GCA_031413035.1 Leifsonia sp.
GCCCCGAGCACGGCCACATCGACGTGGCGCACAGCGGCAGCTGACTTCGTCGTCATTCAGCTAGTGAAGCACACGACGCGGTGACCGTCGCCGCGTGCACTCGCACGTCGCCTACGATTGCGGAATGAGCGAACTGTCGGGCCGCGTGATACTGGTTGTTGGTGCGACAGGGGGACTCGGCTCGCGCATTGCGGCCCAACTTGAAACCGCGGGTGCAACGGTGGTGCGTGCAGCACGAAGCGCGGGCCCGAAGCAGCTCTCGGTCGACCTGCGGAGCCCCGACTCCATCAGCACCTTGGTCTCTAGCCTCGACTCTCTCGACGGCGTAGTTGTGGCCGCCGGCGTCGTCGCATTTGGCCCGTCCGATGCGGTGGCGGATGCCACGCTCCAGGAGCTCTTCGAGGTGAACGCCCTCGGCCCCATCCGCCTCATCCGTGGTGTGACGCCACTGTTGTCGCTGTCAGCTACTGCGGGGCGGTCCCCGTTCATTGTGACGATCAGCGGGATCGTCTCGGAGTCGCCGACGGCCGGTCTCGCGGCCTATTCGGCCTCGAAGTCAGCCATTGCAGCCTTCACCACAGCAGCAACTCGTGAATTGCGGCGCGTGGGTGTGCGCGTGCTCGATGCGCGGCCGGGTCACACCGAGACGGCGCTGTCGACGCATCCGATCGCTGGCACCGCGCCGGCGTTTCCTGCGGGCCTCGACCCGGACGCCGTTGCGACGCGGATCGTGCAGGCGATCGTCGACGACGAGAAGGACTTGCCGAGTTCAGCGTTCTAGGCGTCGACCGCTGGCCCCGTTATTCGGTTTGGCCGGGTAGTAGTCTCATCCGGTGGGAATCGAGGCGACGGTATCGGCGGTGAGCCGACGGGCGAAGGCCCTGTTCCCTGTACGGGTGTGGCTTCACTTCCTCGACCGAAACGGTTTCCTGCTCGCGGCGGGGATGAGCTATCAAGCGCTCTTCGCGGTCTTCGCCGCCGCGTACGTTGGCATAGCTGTCGCTGGCCTGTGGCTCGCGGGGAACGAGGCAACGCTTGCGGCCGCAGTCGCTCTCGTCAACACCTGGGTGCCCGGCCTGATCGGCGCAGACGGCATCATCGACCCGCAGGCCTTCGCGGCGACGACAGTTGTGCTCGGCTGGACTGGGGCGGTCGCAGCCGTCGGACTCATCTGGACCGCAATTAGCTGGGTCACCTACTCGCGAATGGCAGTGCGTGCAGTCTTCATGCTCGAGAAGGACGATCGCAACTACTTCATCATGAAGGCTCGTGACTTCGCTGTCGCTGCGGTATTTGGTGTGGCACTTCTGGTCGCAGCGACGTTGTCGGTGCTGAGCACCGAGTTGCTGAGTCAGTTCTTTGCGCTAGTCGGTTGGAGTACCGAGTCATTCTGGTTCACCGCCGGAGTGCGCGCCACCGGGCTCCTCTTTGTGTTCGTGATCGACACTCTTGCTCTGGCGGCACTCTTCCGCTTCCTGTCCCGCGCGAAGATCCGATGGCGCCGCCTCTGGGGAGGCTCGGTTCTCGGCGGGTTCGCGCTTCTCTCTATCCAGCTCTTGGGCACACTGCTTGCCACTGGAGCAACTCGAAACCCGCTGCTGGCCACATTCGCCGTCTTCGTGGGGCTTCTGATCTATTTCCGATTGACGGGCATCGTTACGCTTGTCGCAGCGGCGTGGATCGCTGTCGGGGCTCGCGACCGCGACGAGTCGCTGCACCCACTCTGAGAGTGAGCAAGTCGTGAAGGTGCCCCGACGAGTCGCGTAGCGGCGAGCTGGACGGCTAGCCGGTGATGGATTCTTCGAACTGCTCGATCGGGTCGTACCAGCCCTGCTCAAGCCAGAACGCCTGAAACTGTTTGTCGAGCCCGAAGATCACTGCAAGACCTACGACCATCAGAAGAATCCCGACCGTGCGGCGAAGCCAGCCCGTGGGGTTCGACAGCCACCCGAGCTTGCGAGCGAAAGCCTGCCCGAGGAAAGCGACCAGCAGCAGGGTAACCGCAAGACCGAGCGCGTAGGCGATGATGTAAAGCAGCCCCTCCGCGAACGACACGGGGAGCACAGTGGCAAGGATCAGGGCGTAGGTAGGCGAACAACTGCTAAACGTCGGCCCGAGTGCGGCACCAAGCAGGATGTCACCGCCGATGCCACCCCTGCCATGCGACCGATTCAGCGCTTCGTTGGCACGATTCTGCAAACCGGTCGCGGTCATGACGTACTCCCACAGGCGCGGGAACACGACGGTAATCCCGAACAGCACGAGGATTCCGCCAGCGATGAGCTGCCAGACGAATTGAGGTATCCCGAGAAGCGCCGTTGTGGCCTTCAACAGGAGCGTGAACACAACAACCGAGACGGCCAGACTCGCGGCGATGACGACCGGGCGATACCACTGGCGTTCGGCAACGGCTGCATCGGTATCAGTGCGAACGATCGATCCGCCCACGATCACCGGCAGCAACGGGAGCACGCAGGGCGCCGCGACCGTGAGCACTCCCGCAACGAACGAGAGAAGTAGTAGGCCCGGCACTTATGGCCTAGAGCATCGCGGCTACGACCGCGGCCAGGGTGGGGTCTTCATAGGCGACATAGGACTGCACCAGCGTTCCGGTTGCATCGACCTCGACAAACGTGGTTTGGAGGGTAACGCCGTACTGCTGACGGAGCGCCTGATTGCTGTCGTAGTCGACCTTGAGGATCGTCACACCGTCGGGCACACCGCTGGCGATGATGTCCTCTTCCATTGAGCGGCACTGCGGGCACCACGGCGCATGGAAAAAGAGCAGTCGAGTTCCCTCAGCTGCGGCGAGCGCGGTGTCGCTGTAGTCGACATACTGACCCGCCGTTGTGACCTCGGCCGGCGCTTCGTCGGCCTCACCGTTCACCTCAGGCGATTCCTCGACGACCGGAGTGGAGATGGCCCCTGGGGTGGCTTCGGGTGTCGATGGAGCTAAGGCAAGCACCGCGACACCGCCTCCAATTACGACGACCAGCGCGACAACAATGACGAGGATGCGGGTGTTCATTCGGTCATCCTGACACGCGCCACAGGAACCGATTCCGATCCTAGAAGCACTTTCAGGAAAATCACGGCTACCAACCGAGCGTGCCGGGTTCGCCCTTGAATGGGCCGACCACGCGCGACGTGATCCAGCCGCCGTAGAAGCCTCCGGCTTGCGGGGTGACGAGTTCGCCGTCCACCTCGCACGAGTCCATGGCTGCCGGGTACAGCGAAACGTAGTCGGCGAGTTCGGCGTACCCGGGGGACGGGGTGGGGTAGAACCACGCGGCGCGTTCGGCCGTGGCATCCCCGGATCGCACCGTGAGGTAGCTTGCAAGACCCTTGTACTCGCAGAAGCTGCTGCCGGACGCGGGCACGAGGGTTCCCTCGGCGAATGCGCTGCGCGGCAGGTAGTAGGCGGGCGGATGACTCGTCTCCAGCACTCGCAGCGCTGCCGAGGTATCCACTATCACTGACCCGCCGAGCCGAACCACCACACGCTCCCGCGTGGACTCAGCGCGCGGAGGTCGCGGGTAGTCCCACACCGACTCCTGCCCGGGCGCCGGCTCGATGCGCTTCACGCCCACACGAGCCGCTTTCCCGTATATGCGTGTGGTTTCTCGTAATCGGTCGATCCGCCGAACAACGCGCGCTTGTACGGCAGCAGCACAACTACGGAGCCGCCTTCGCGGTGTTCCAGCCTGAACTCGAGAGCGTCAGAACGTTCCTTCTCCAGTCGGGTGTTGAGTACGATCGCCGTGCACCGGGCCTGGCTGCCCAACGTACGCAATTGTTCGAGCAGGTTCACGAGAATCGTCTCTACCGCCGGAACCTTCCCCTTCGACTCGCTGTCGAACTCGACGAGGATGTACTTTCCCTCGTCGCTAAGAAAGATGGCGAACGGCGTGAACTCGCTGGCCTTGTCGAGGTGGCCGCGGGCAAGCCGGAGGCCGGTGTCGAGCAGAGAGTCAAGTTCTGCCTGCGCGGCCGCGCTCGTATCATCCCGCCAAGAAGCCATAGTCAAACGCTATCTACTCTGGGCCCTTTGGCGCTGGCGACACTACGGGGGGTACGCCGTAAAGTGGTGCCATGAAAGCACAATTGACAGGTGGACAGGTTTTGGCCGCCATCTTCGCAGGGATCTTCGGCAATCTTCTGTTTTCGGCGGGCTGGACTTCGTTCGGTGTGGTACTGCTCGGCGGCGTGTTTGCCTTGATCTTTGGCGGTTCGATCTCGGCAATCGTCGGGTCGTTCGCCGACCCAGCTACCATCGCGCCCTTCTTCGACAGTGCCGGTGGCTTGGTCAGCGGCGTCGTGCTCGGGTTCGGCATTGGCTCGGTCATCGTGATGCTTCTGGGCTTCTTGGTGAGCGGATGGATACTGGGTGGCGGCAAGGTTCGCAAGCCGTGGCGTGCGACCCTGACCGCAATTCTCATCTCGGCGCTGCTCAACGTTCCGGTGCTGATCGCGGTCTTCGCGATCGCGAACGGGACCGAGGGGTTGTCGATTGGCATCATCCTTCTGCTCGCGACGGCTGTGCTCGGTATCCTCGTCTGGCTCTGGATGGCGTGGGCGCACCGCGGCTACGCCTCGGAGTTCGTAGGAGCGTCGGTTACCGCTTCGGCGACCTCGACCACTCCGATCGAGGCTGCGCCAGTCAAGGCTGTGTCGGCTGAAGCAGAACCCGCCAAAAAAGCTCCAGTCAAGGCCCCACCAACCGAGAAGCCGTCCGCTTAGCCCGTTGCGCCGAGGAAACCGACTATCGCCTCGGCGATCGCATCGCGTTGCTCGTCTCGGGTGAGCGTGCCTACCCCGTCGCCTGCCTGTAACCCGTAGTTGCCGAAGCCGGCGTGGTTGAGACCCTCGATCTCGACGAATTCGGTCGACGAGGGCAGAAGCCCTGCGGCATCCTCGATATTCTGCGGCGTCGTGAGGCCGTCTTCGCTGCCGCCGATCGAGAGAACGCGCAGGTCGGTCGCCGAGAGGTCGTTGGCGCAGAAGCTGCCGAACAGGATCAGGCCGGTGACCACCGGGTCGTCAGCGACCATGCACGCGCGCACGCCGCCGAGTGAGTGCCCGCCGACGTACCAGTCGTCGATCTCGGGAGCATCGGCGAGGAAGGTCGCGAGCGGCCGGGTGTCGAAGAACGCGAGGTTCAGGGTGGGTTTGGTGATGACCACAGTCATTCCGCTGGCCTCGACTACACCGCTGAGGGTGAAGAGGTAGGCGTAGGGGTCGACTCTGGCGCCGGGGATGAAGACGAGACCAGACCCAGATGCCTCTCCCGTCGGCGTCATGAGGATCGACTGATCTGTCGACACGATCGAAACCGCGGGGTTCGTCCACGCCTCAATGGAGGCGTCTCGATCGCCTCGGGCCACGATGTTGGCCCACACCAAGAAGCCGAGCACAACGAGGGTGAGCACTACCACCAAGGCAATGATCGTGCGGCCGAGTCCGCGAAGCACGCTGCGCCGCGACGAGCTGGATGAGTCTGTCATACCCCCATTCTGGAGTAGGGTCGGCCCGTGGCCGAACGCATCGACAACCTCCTGATCCTTGGTGCTGGCGGCGACCTCACCTCTCGCCTGCTGCTCCCCGGCGTTGCCTCCTATCTAGGGTCCGCCCGCGGCGCGAAGCTGACGGTGATTGGGGTGGACCGTGGCGAGGTCACGCCGGCTCAGTGGCATGAGCGGGTGGCAGCCTCATTCGCCGGCGAAACCTCGCAACTCGCGGCAACTGTCGCGAAGAACAGTCGCTATATCCAGGGGGATGCCACGAATCCCAACGACCTGGCCCGGGTACTCGCCGAGGCCCCCGGCCGCACCGCCGTGTACTTCGCCCTGCCGCCTGCGGTCACGATCCTCGCGTGCAAAGCGCTCGCGACTCTCGAGCTGCCGAAGGGCATTCTCTTCGCGCTGGAGAAACCGTTCGGCACCGATCTCGCCACCGCGAAGACGCTCAACCGGCGGCTGCAGAAGATGCTGCCCGAGCAGCAACTCTTCAGGGTCGACCACTTTCTCGGCAAGTCGACGGTGCTGAACCTCTTGGGCCTCCGCTTCGCGAACCGCGTCTTCGAGCCACTGTTCTCTGCTCCGAACGTCGAGCGGGTCGAGATCAATTTCGATGAGATGCTCGCCCTCGAGGGTCGCGCCGGCTACTACGACAACGCGGGTGCACTGGTCGACATGATCCAGAGCCATCTGCTGCTCGTGCTCGCCCTAATTGCGATGGAGCCGCCTGCCAGTGTCGACGCCGACGACTTGCGGGGTGGCATGGCTCAGGTGCTTCGCGCGACGCGACCGTGGACGCGAAACGGCACCTCGAGCCGCCGAGCACGCTACGGCGCGGGCACGATCGACGGCATACGCCTTCCGGCATACGTCGATGAGAAGGGCGTGGATCCTTCCCGCCAAACCGAGACCCTCGCCGAGATCACCCTGGCGATCGACAACTGGCGCTGGGCGGGCGTGCCCTTCATTCTCAGATCGGGGAAGGCACTCGGGGAGGCTCGGCAAGAGATTGTGATCGTGTTCAAAGACGTTCCGCATCTGCCCACGGGTCTTCGTGGGATCACCGGACCGTCCGCGCTGCGCATCTCACTGAAGCCCGCGACTCTCGACCTCGACCTCGTGATCAACGGCGAAGGCGACCCGTTCACCCTCGATCGCACCGTGTTGCATACCGACCTCGGCGACGGCGAACTGAGCGCCTACGGCGAAGTGCTCTCGAGCCTCATCGAGGCAGACCCGACGCTCTCTGTGCGCGGCGATGTCGCCGAGGAGTGCTGGCGGATCGTCGGTTCGGTGCTCGCCGCCTGGCGCAAGGATGCCGTGCCGCTGGAGACCTATGCGGCCGGCTCAGACGGCCCCAACTCGTGGGCTCGGAGGTAAGGCAGTCATGACGAAGTTCACTAGTGCTCAAGCAGATGCCGCTGCCCTGTCCACCCCGACGCGGGCTTGGGATGATCTCACCCAGCTGGATGCGCCGACGTTCTACTCGAAATTCGGGCCCCTCCCGGCCGTTACCGGTGTGCGGGACCAGACCGGGGACTGGCGGTCGGTCGGCCAGACCCGCACGCTGCTGCTCTCAGACGGAGGGTCGGTCGTCGAGACCATCACCAATGCTGACTCGCCGGTGCTCTTCGCGTACGAGCTGACCGAGTTTCAGAAACTGTTCGGGATGCTCGTGTCGTCGGCCCGAGCCGAGTGGCACTTCGAGCCGAGCCCGGCTGGCACGAGCATCCGCTGGACCTATGAGTTTCACGCCAAGCGGGGCCGCGGCTGGATCGTCGGGCTGATCGTGAAACTGTTCTGGGCGCCCTACATGCGGCGAGTACTGCCGCCGATCGCGGCATCGTTCGAGCGTGAGCCCAGCTAGGCGGTCTTCATCACGTCGGCGGTGAAGCCGCGCACCCTCGTGAGCAGCCCCTCAATACGCTCCTCGAGCAGTTGCTCCTGGCTCTGCAACGCAGAGGCAGGCGGCAGGATCCTGATGAGGTGCGAGCACGCGAGATCGTCGCAGATGTAGGTGCCGATAGTGTTGCCGTCTCGACCCGATTGACCGGCGCGCGCCGCCGAGAACATCGTGATCTGGTTGCTTGAGCGGGCGATGCGGCACAGTGCGCACATCGCTGAAATGCCCGGCTGGAGCGAGAATTCGGAAGCTCGGAGCACGATGCCCACGGGCCGGTCGTCAAGCCAGTGCACGAGATAGCCACGCTGGTGGGCCTGCGGGTCGCGCCAGCCGAGGTACTCCCGCTCTGACCAGATCACGTCGTGCAGGCCGGGCATGGGAAGCCGTTCAGCCTCGCCCTGGGTGGCATTCACGAAGCACGTGCGGATCTCCGCGGGCTCGATCGGCTTCACCCCTCCAGCGTACTCGGGGCTCGAGACGGGGCTGTGATTGTATGCCAGTGTTGACAGCGCAAACATCCCTACAGGCGGGAGCATCACCATGTTCGGATCGTCCCACGCGTTCTCAGGTTTCTCGGTCGACGATCTGGATGCCGCCAAGGCCTTCTACGGCGGAGTTCTCGGACTGAAAGTCGAAGAGAATCCGATGGGATTGCTCGACGTGCACCTAGCCACTGGCGGGCTGGTGATCATCTACCCGAAAGACACTCACGTGCCTGCAACCTACACGGTGCTGAACTTCCCGGTCGACGACATCGACAAGGCGGTTGATGCGCTGGTGGCGGCCGGGGTTACGTTCGAGCGGTATGACGGCATGGAGCACGACGCCAAGGGTGTCTCACGCGGCCTGGCTGCGGGAATGGGCCCGGATATCGCGTGGTTCACTGACCCGGCAGGCAACATCCTGAGCGTGCTCTCGTCCTGAACCATACTGGCGGTGTGCACCACGACCTCATTGCCCGGCTTGCCGCTGACCTGACGGCCGCCGATTTCACCGTCGACGGCCTCACCGAGCTGTGGGGTGAGGATGCCGCGGCAGCCCTTCATCGAGGCCAGCGTGTGCCCGCCCAACGTGCCCTCGACGACTCACCCCTCGCCACGCTCGCGCGTGTCTTCGTGCTCGGCCTGCCGGCCGAGCCTGCCGCGCTCGACAAGGCGCTCCCGTCACTCACGGCGGCCGGAGCCGCCACTCTCGGCCTCGTGGCCGCCGACGGCTCGCCTCTGCTCGACCTGCGTCCGTACTCCGTGGTCGACGCCCGCGGTGTGGCGGCGTGGTGGATCGCGAGTGACTTGGGCGAGTTGGCTCTCGGCCACGCGATACCCGAGGGGCACGTGTTGGGGGTGGGTGGGGCATCCCTGACCCTGAGCGGGCTGATGTTTGCCGAGCCAGTCGAGCGGGCTCTCGATCTCGGCACCGGCTGCGGCATTCAGGCGCTGCACGCGGCGCGGTTCGCGAAGCAGGTTGTCGCGACCGACATCTCGGAGCGGGCGCTCCACTTGGCGCGCTTCAACGCGGCCCTCAACGGGTTTACCAACATCGAGTTCCGGGTCGGCAGCCTCTTCGAGCCGGTCGCGGGGGAGCGCTTCGGTCACATCGTCTCGAACCCGCCGTTCGTGATCACGCCGCGCGTGGAGGGCGTGCCCGCCTACGAGTACCGCGACGGGGGGATGGTCGGGGATGCGCTCGTGGCATCGGTGATTCGCGATGTGGAGGCGCACCTTGAGCTGGGCGGGGTTGCGCAGCTTCTCGGCAATTGGGAGTACCGCGACGAGACAGGCACCGCAGCCGGCACCCCGCGCGACGGACTCGACCGCGTGCGCACCTGGATCGAGTCGACCGGTCTGGACGCTTGGGTCGTTGAGCGCGAACGTCAGACCGTCGAAAGCTACGCCGAAACGTGGATCCGCGACGGCGGCACCCGCCCGGGCGCCGAGTTCGACCGCCTCTACACGGCGTGGCTCGACGACTTCGCGACGCGCGGCGTCACCGAGATCGGCTTCGGCTACGTCACGCTCAGGCTTCCCGCCTCGGGCAAGCCGACCCTGCGCCGCTTCGAGCACTACGGCGAACCGCTCGGCGGCTCCCTCGGCGATCACATCGCGGGAGTCATAGCCGCCCACGACTGGCTTGAGGCGACGGATGCCACGGCGCTCGCCGCGGCCCACCTCACGGTCGCGCCCGACGTGACCGAGGAACGGCACTACTGGCCCGGCGAGGAACACCCCACCGTCATGCTCCTGCGCCAGGGC
>JANOED010000123.1:0-17139 GCA_031413035.1 Leifsonia sp.
TGATCGCCCTCGACATCGACGGCACGATCCTGCGCGAGGACGGCGTCATAAACGACGCAGTCATCGAGGCAGTTGGTCGTACCCGCGATGCCGGACACGAGGTCATGTTGGCCACCGGTCGATCTGTTGCCATGACACTGCCGATTCTTGAGCGCCTCGGCATCGAACCCGAATACGTCGTCTGCTCCAATGGGGCCATAACCCTGAAACGTGATCGCGACTCGGTCGTGGGCTACTCCCGGTTTCACGTCGAGACGTTCGACCCGAGCGAGGTTCTCACGACTATTCGCAGCAACCTCGAGGCCGCAAACTATGCCGTCGAAGACGAACAGGGTCACTACCGCTACACCGGATTCTTTCCGGATGGCACCCTCGGGGCGGTGAGCGAGAAGGTCACCTTCGACGATCTGTTGATCACTCACGCGACCCGCGTGGTGGTGATCTCGCCCGAGCATGGGATCGAGGATTTCCTGTCGGTGGTTGAGCGGATGGGCCTGCACAAGGTCAGCTACAACGTGGGGTGGACCGCCTGGCTCGACATCGCCCCCGACGGCATCAACAAGGCGACCGCGCTTGAGCGAGTTCGCGAGCTGCACGGTATCCCGCGCTCGAGAGTGATGGCGGTCGGCGACGGACGCAACGACATCGACATGCTGGAGTGGGCATCCGTAGAGGGCCGCGGTGTCGCGATGGGCCAGGCGCCCGATGAGGTTCGGGATGCCGCCAACGAGGTCACCCTGACTGACCTCGATGACGGGGTTGCCGTTCTCCTCTCGGCATTCTGACAGGCTCACTCGCTACCGTTGTTTCCGGGCTCCGCTGCGGCAATCGGTTACACTCAACACTTGGGTCAACCGGGAGGGCTGTCCGAGCGGCCGATGGAGCCAGTCTTGAAAACTGGTGATGTGAAAGCATTCGTGGGTTCGAATCCCACGCCCTCCGCGTAAGAATCATTTCCCCGTGTCGGGATTCGAAAGGAACAATCATGAGCGAGGTGCAACCTCAGCCCCAGTTCCGCTCGCGCTCAGAACTCCGAACGCAAGCGAACGGGTCAGCTCCTGCCACTCCGGTCGCCCGCCACGGCAAGCTTCACAAGAATGGCCCGTGGGGAGCGATCGCCAAGTTCGTGGCTGCCGGTCTCGCGGTTGTACTTGTGAGCGGGGCATCCGTGGGTGCGATCGCGTTCAACAGTGTTTACTCGAAGCGCACCGTTGTCACCTTGGTCGGCGAGACCGAGGGTCCGCCGCCCCAGATCGGTGCAATCCCGGGCGGATTTAACATTCTCATCGTCGGCTCGGACACGCGCGAGGGTCAGGGCGGGATCGGCGGCACGACTGAAGACGCCGAAGGCACCCTCAATGACGTCAACATTCTTCTTCACGTCGCTCAGGATCAGAAGAGCGCGGTCGCTATCAGCTTTCCCCGTGACCTCGTCGTCGGAATTCCCGAGTGCGAGTGGCAAGACGGCTCAGGAGACACGAAGGGCTACTCGACCGAACCAATCAACACGGCGCTCTTCTACGGCGGCTTGCCTTGCGCGGTTCTCACCGTTCAGGAGCTCACCGGGCTGCCCATCCAGTTCGCTGGAATGATCACCTTCACTGGCGTCATCAGCATGACGGATGCTATCGGCGGCGTGGATGTCTGCATCACCGACAGGATGTACGACCCATACACCGGAATCGACCTTCCGGCCGCCGGAACCTACACCCTTTCTGGCAGCACCGCACTGGCGTTCCTGCGTTCCCGCAAGGGCGTCGGCGACGGCAGCGACCTCACCCGCATCAGCTCCCAGCAGGTGTACCTGTCGTCAATGGTGCGCACGCTCAAGAGCAGCGACACCCTCGGCGACGTGAAGAAGCTCTACAACCTCGCGAATTCCGCGCTGAGCAGCATGACCTTGTCATCGGGTCTGGCTGACCCTTCGACGATGGTGTCGATCGCCTTGGCTCTGAAAGATATCCCGTTGGAGCGCGTGACATTCGTGCAGTACCCGGGGTATACGGGCAGCGACGGGATCTATACCGGCAAGGTGCGCCCGGATGTTTCTCGCGGCGACGAGTTGATGGCTCTCATCGCGGCCGACCAGCCATTCGTGCTTGCTCAAGCGACAGACGGTGACGGTGCGATTATCGACCCGAACGCGCCCGTTGCAGTGCCCGACCCCACCGCCGTCCCCGTCGACAATTCGGGGCTCCCGGTCGTTGAGGGGGTTCGCGGCCAGACGGCTGCGGACTACAGCTGCTCGGTCACTCAGGTCGCCGAAGTCGACTAGTTCCTGGTTACTGCGCGATTCATTCAGTCACACAGTGATCGGGCTATGATTGCTGTCGGTACTGGAGACGTCGCATAGTTCGGCCTAGTGCACCACCCTGCTAAGGTGGAGAACCCGTAAGGGTTCCGAGGGTTCAAATCCCTCCGTCTCCGCTCTTGTTTTTCGCACAGCAGCGACGGGCGCCCCTTGATCGCGAAGGAGCCGGGTTGGCGAGTTCGACTCCCTCTGTCGATCCCGGCGAGTTTCGCGTCTTCTTGGTCGCGCTTGCCGAGGCCATGATCGCTGCCGACGAGTCAGTCGACGAGATCCACGATCAACTGGAACGCACGGCCAACGCCTACGGTTTCGGCGACACCGCGTTCGTGGTGCTTCCGACCGTCGTGTTGGTGCAGACCGGGGCCGCGGAGGGCGGGCGCGTGACGGTGCGTTCTCGCGACATCCGGCCATTCCACTTTCACCAGATCGCGCAGCTGTATCGCCTGCTCAATCAGGCTGAGCGCGCCGCGATCGATCCTGTTGCGGGGCGCGCGCGCCTCGCCTTGATTCGCTCGATGCGTCCTCAATTCGGGTGGATGATCCGCACCCTCGGTCACGCAGTGCTCGCCGCGGGACTCTCCCTCCTGCTCGTGCCCACCGTCACCGGGGTGGCCATTGCGTTTGCCCTCGGACTGCTCGTCGGTGTCGCCAAGCTCGTGCCGTCGCGAGCGCTCCAGCTCGTACTACCGACTCTCTCGGCGTTCGTGTGCGCACTAATCGTGTACTCGCTGGCCCAGTTCATCGGGGTCGGTGACCCGCTTCCGCTGCTGATCGCCCCGCTTGCCACGTTCCTCCCCGGCGCGATGCTGACGACGGCGACGGTCGAGCTGGCATCCGGTCAGATGGTTGCCGGGGCATCCCGACTGGTTAATGGGCTGATGCAGCTCGCCATGCTTGCTGTGGGTATCATCGCGGCGGGCGCAATTGTCGGGGTCGGGACACCCGACTACCAGCCGATCGATTCGGAGATTCTCGCCCCGTGGTGGATCGAGGTCATCGGCGTTGTCTTGTTTGCGGTCGGTATCTTCTTCTACCTGTCGGTACCGCCGTGGGCGTTCGCTTGGGTGCTGCTGGTGCTGTTGACCGCCTACTCGGTGCAGTCGCTGACCGCCGAGGTTGTGGGCGGTGCTCTCAGCGCGTTCTTCGGCGCTCTCGCCATGACCCCGCTGGTCTTGCTGATCGGCAGTCGCGACTACGGGGCGCCCTCACAGATCACTTTCCTGCCCGCGTTCTGGCTACTGGTCCCCGGTGTCTCGGGCGTCATCGGCCTCACCGTCGCGGCGGATGACGGTCTCGCCGGTCTCGGCTTCGCGCTCACCACCGTGCTTTCTATTGCGCTGGGCGTGCTGATCGGCACCGCGCTGTATCGCGGATTCAGCGAACTAGTCCGGCAATAGCGACGCCTTCTAGCGCGCGGGCACTTTCACGTCGATGCCGCCCTCGTGCGTGACGCGCCCGCCCAGCTGCACAATTGTCGGCGCGCTGATGAATCCGCCAGCGAAGAGTGCCTTGCCTTGGGAGAAGAGCGGGGACTGCTCGACTAGTGACGCGGGTGCGAAGCCGAAGATAGCGCTGAGTTCGGCGAGGTCGGTCGGTGAACTCATCTTCATCAGGGCGAGGTTGTCGCACTGCGAGATGATCCCGGGATGCACCTTCGAGGGCCTTTGGGTCGACAGCAGCAGCCACAGCCCGTACTTGCGCCCCTCGGCAGCGATGCGGATGATCTGCTCGCGCACCGCTCGCCCCAGGGTGCTGTCGAGGTCGGGCGAGCAGAGGTTGTGCGCCTCGTCGATCACGAGGAGCACGGGTCGGCGTTGCTCGCGGCGGGTCCACAGGTCGTCGAGTACGGCGAGCGCGATGACGAGCGGCTCATCGGCGTGAGCGAAGCCCCCTAGGTCGAGCACCGTGGCATCCGGTCGCTCGGCGATGATCTCGGTCACTGGTCGCTTGCCGGCAGCCCAGATAGTCCAGTCCAGAAGCCCCAGGTTCTCGATGCGCTCGGCCATCGCGGCACGCGCCGGGTCGCCCGACTCGCGCAGCCGCTCGACCACGCTGCGCTCGTCGGTGGCAGCAAGCAGCTCCTCCACGTGCAGGAGGGCGTTGTACTCCGCGCGGTCGATGAGGGGGTCGAGCCTGAGCATCCCGGCCTTGATCGCGATCGGCAGGTCGGGAAACTTGACGCGCAGCGGGTTCGTCTCGCTGCTCGGTCTGAGCACCCGGATGTCGCGGGCCTCAAGCGCCTTCGCCGTGCTGGTGCCCTCAGCCTCGGGCCGCACCTCGCCGAGCCGCACGAAGTCGGCGTTCGGATCGAACACGACGATCGGCAGCGCGGTGTGAGCCAGCAACTGCTCGAGCACAACGCCGAGCGCGTAGGTCTTGCCTGACCCGCTCTGGCCGCACCAGAACGTGTGGCGGTTGAAGCGGGCCGCGTTCAGCTGGGCCGGCTCGCCCGAGTCGACGACGGAACCGATGGGAAGGGCGTCGGGGGTTTGGCTCATGGGTCGATGGTAGCGATCGCCGCGATGCGACCCCGAATCCGCTGGTATAGTTTTCAGGTTGGCTTCCCATAGTGGATGCCACTTGCGCCCGTAGCTCAGCGGATAGAGCAATTGACTACGGATCAATAGGCCGGGGGTTCAAATCCCTCCGGGCGCACCAAAAAGTGCTGGTCAGAAGCATGTTATAACCAGAGTAGTTGCATCTCGGGCGTGTCGTGCCCACCTTTGCCCACGCTTTGCCCACGTATTTTGGCAGGATGCGAGGCTCTGCGGCCTGATATTGGCCTGTTGACCTCTGATCAATGGCTGTATTGAACTCACAAACTGCAGGAGTTCGGGCTTTCTCCGCAACGGTGCCCGAGCGTTGTCAACGTTCGTTGAGGAGATTAGCCTCTTGTTAGCGGAGGACCCTATTCTTCCGTGGTGCAAACTGACCCGGGTGACATGATTCTTTGGTCTCGACGATCCCGTGAGAACTGGATCGAGATGATCAGGTATGGGAGCTCAAGGCCAACCATCCGACGAATTGGTCACTTTCGCTGGCGGGGTCCTCGATCGTCACCGTCATGTTTGCGCCTTCTCCGACGGGTCTGCCGAGGACGAATCTGTTCTGGATCCATTTGTTCGTCAGGGTATTGAGCGTGGCGATCGAATTGTCTACTTGGTAGATCCCGCTCAATCTGGTCGCCCCGCCGACAGGCTAGAACAGCTCGGGTTTGACTCGACTGCATTGGTCGATAGCAAGTTCGTTGAGGTGAAGACGTGGGCGGAGACCTACCTTCAGGGCGGCGAGTTCAACAAGTCTTCGATGCTCCAGCTGCTCGACCTGATTTTCGATGACCGTGATTCGCCGCGGGTTCGCCTAGTCGCTGACATGGGTTGGGCAGTTGAGAGCAAGGCGATCTCTGGGGATCTGGTGGAGTTTGAGGCACGAGCAAACTTCGTGAACCTGCGCCATCGGCACATCGCGATCTGTTGGTACGACGTGTCGAAGTTTGACGGATCACTCGTGATCGATATCCTGCGCACGCACCCGATGGTACTAATCGGCGGCCTACTTCAGGAGAATCCATTCTTTGTGCCGCCTGCAGAGTTCCTGCGTCAACGGAATCTGCCTGCGGGGCGTGAATCCGACCGAGACTGACATGGTCGAGGCTAAGGATGATCGAGCCAAGGTGCGCGACAATGCAGACCCAGCCATGGTTGATCCTGATAGATGGATGCGGGAATCCGGGGTTCTGCTCGCGCTGCCGGCAATGTGGATTGATCATGGCTCACGCGCCGTCGTTCATTCTCTCTTGGGCGTGCTGTGCCGCATCCTTGAGCTGGACGGCGCGTATGCCCGATTCGACCTTGTCGGCGAGCACCCTGCTGTGGAGGCCTGGTACCCGCGCGGCGCGAGGATCCCTCCCGAGTTTCTGCTCTCCCACGAGACGGTCCCATCGCAGTCTCCAGGCTTCAGGATCGTCAAGGTAGCCGTGAGCGAGATAGGCGATGTACGGGTCGCTCGACTCACCGTGGCTCTCGCGCGGGCGCGCGGGCAGGTGTTGACCTCATCTACGCGACCAGACTTCCCGACGGCAACGGAGGCGTACATCATTCGTGTTGCGGTCAGCCAGGCTGCCATCTCTATCCATAGCGCGAACGCGCTACGGCAGGAGACGCGGGCGCGCTGGGAGGCCGAAGCTACCGCCCTCAGGCAGGCCGAGGCGCTGCGCGCACTCATCAATGAGGTCGAGCCGTTTCTCGCGACAATGTCGAGCAGAATTCTGAGCGCGTCGCGAACTAGCGCTGAAGCAGCTGTGACGGCGGGTCCGGCCGTAGGCCGCGGGCGTCCCGATGAAGCGCGAGGTCCATCGGAACACCACGATAGCGATTTGGGGCCGGCTGCGCCGCTCACTGCGCGTGAGCGCGAAGTCCTCGGGTTTGTTGCTCAAGGCCTCAGCAACAAGGAGATCGCTGATCTGATTGGTCTCAGCGCCCGAACCATCGAGCGGCACGTTACCAGCTTGTATCGCAAGATCGGCGTGGTTCGCCGCAGCGAGGCGACCGCTTTCGCTTTCCGCCACGGCCAGGCGTAGCGCCCGACCCAATTCCTCCACTTGAGGGGTTCCCCGCACTTCTTTCTTCAGGAGTGACCACTGCGCGGATTTACACCGACGCGTGCGTCCCTGCTGCTGGGCGACACTCAAAGTTCCAGAGAGCTTTCGCCTCGACCAACCCTCAAGGAGAGTTCTCAGGTCGGCCAGATGTGTGGGTTTTCTGGCTGGCGGTACGTCATCTGAAGCGGCAAACAGGAGCACATTGGGGGTAGTTCGAAATACGGGCTTGGACCCCTCCACCTCAGCCAGGACTCCGGTTGTACGACACCTATCAGTCAGGAAGGAGACACAAACATGTCTCAGTACACGACGCCAAACCTCACTGTTCTGGCCTCAAACGGAACCAACTATGCCTATCGCCGATATGGCAAAAGCGGCACTGTTCCCGTCGTCTTCTTTCAGCACTTCCGCGGCAACCTCGACAACTGGGATCCGGCACTCCTGGACGACATTGCAGCCGAACACGACGTGATCCTGTTCGACGCCACTGGGGTTGCACTCTCCACTGGATCGATCCCGACCTCCTTCCACGATTTCGGTCGAGATGCGCTCGCATTCATCGACTCATTGGGTCTCAACGAGGTCGACCTCTTCGGCTTCTCCATCGGTGGATTCGTCGCCCAGGAAGTCGCCCTTCAACGCCCTCATCTGGTTCGCCGCATCATTCTCGCCGGCACAGGTCCCCAGGGCGGCCGAGAAATGCACGGATGGACTGAAGGGCCGAGGACCCGAGCGCTCAAGGATGTACAAGACGCCGACGACATCCTGAACCTGTTCTTTAGTGACTCGGAATCGAGTCAGGCCAAAGGTCGCGAGTTCGTCGAGCGCATCTTCGCCCGCACCGAAGGCCGGGACACCCTCCCCGAACTCGCCGCCCGCGACGCGCAGTTCGCGGCGATCGTCGACTGGGGTGTTCGGGATCTCACCAAGCTCTCTCGTCTTGAGAGCATTCACGTGCCCACCCTGGTCGCCAATGGCGATCACGACGTGATGATTCCGACCGTCAACTCGTACTTATTGGCGGGCCACATTCCCAACGCCCGGCTGGTCATCTACTCGGATGCTGCACACGGATTCCTGTTCCAGTACCCGCACGAGTTTGCCGCCGAGGTGAACGCCTTCTTGGCCGGCTAGTTCCCCCTGTGCCGCATTTGGATGTTCGCTGCCGGCAGCCGGACTCACACCAAGAACAGCGAAGCCTAATCAACAAATCAACTCAAACAAGGAGCAACACATCATGGATCTCAAACTTGAAGTACTGGTCATTCCCGTCTCTGACGTCGACCGCGCGAAGGAGTTCTACGTCAACGCGGGCTTCCGCCTCGACGCCGACTTCGTCATAAGCGAGACATATCGCATCGTGCAGGTTACCCCGCCCGGTTCCCCGGCATCGATCATCTTTGGCACCGGCGTGACCGAATCCGAACCCGGATCAGTGCAGAACCTTCACCTCGTAACCACCGACATCATCCAGGCTCATGCCGAACTTGCGGCCCGTGGAATCGAGATCTCCGAGGTCTGGCACGACGCAGAGGGCCTCTTCCACCACGGAGGCGGGGCGAACCGCGTCAGCGGGCCTTCGCCCACACGCGCCGACTACGGGTCGTTCGCGACCTTCAGCGACCCGGACGGCAACGGTTGGTTCCTCCAAGAAGTTGTCACCCGGGCACCCGGTCGCTAACCCCTGATACTCACGACTCAATCCGGAGAACAGAAAATGGCCACTACAAACGAAATCATCCTCAAGATCCTCAACAATGCCGCCGGCGCGCATGGGGTTTACGAAGCAGAAGTCCTCGGCGGCGTACACCACGTCGAGTGGGCCGATTGGTACGCGGAGCACATGACCCGTGAACTCGAGCAATTGGGCTACGCCCTAATGAAGAGCGCCTCATGAAGTTCTTCGACCGCATTCTCGGAAATGACCTCTCTCTAAAGGAAGCCCCAACCAACCTCGGGTCGGACGAAATGGCCGTCGAACGTTACAAGTACCTCTTGCGAAACGCTTCCTCCAAAACGATCGAAGAGGTACACATCGATGCATTCGGCAGGCTCACGCCTGCCCAACTCGACCTGCTTTTCGAGGAGTTTACGAAGACCGGTCCCGACGCCGACGAAAGGCCTTCGGATGCCAGCGCTGAGAGCCTCGCCAGAAGTGCGACTCGCGTCGAGCGCTCGAAGCCCGGACTTCTCACACGCACTTTCGGCAACGCTGACGCCCGCACTTTGGATCTCATTGGGCTATCGCTGCTCGACACAATCGCTGGGTATGCTGTCGCCTCCGTGATTATCAGCCCTTTCTTTTGGGCGGAGTACGGCATCGATTCAGATGCAGAATCCGCAGCTTCGATCCCGCCCGAGCTTGCCGCCAATCAGGTCGACGAGTTCGATGCGTACGACTTCGACTTCTAGTCACCCGACATCCACAGCCAACACGGAAGAGAAGACAAGAACCATGACTCCGAGCGAATACGACCTGATCGTGCTGGGTGCTGGTGCCGTCGGCGAAAACGTGGCCGATCGTGCCGTTCAGGGCGGACTTACCGCGGTGATCATCGAGAACGAATTAGTGGGGGGCGAGTGCTCTTACTGGGCGTGCATGCCATCAAAGGCATTGCTTCGATCCAGTCAGGTGCTGACTGCTGCCCGCCAGGTCCCCGGAGCAGCCGAGGCAATCACGGGGGAGCTCGACGTCACGGCCGTCCTCGCCCGACGTGATTACTTCACCAGCAACTGGGACGACGCGGGCCAGGTCAAGTGGGCGGAGCACGCCGGCATCACTGTAGTCAGGGGGCACGGTCGGATCACCGCGCCGAAGGAGGTCACTGTGACCGCCGCGGATGGCACAGTCTCCGTGCTGACCGCACGGCATGCCGTGACCATCGCGACCGGATCAAGGACTTTCATTCCCGACATAGAGGGGCTCCGCAAAGCTAATCCATGGACTAGCCGTGAGGCCACCAGCGTCAAGGTGGTGCCTTCGAGCCTTGCGATCATCGGGGGTGGTGTCGTAGCCGCCGAAATGGCCACGGCCTACGCCAGCTTTGGAACTGCTGTGACGATCATTTCTCGAGGCGGGCTCCTTGAAGGGGTCGAGCCCTTCGCCGGGGAGCTCGTAACCAAGTCGCTCCGCGACCACGGTGTGAACGTGATGCTCCAGTCCGAAACAAAACGGGTCACTCGATCCGCCGATGGTGTCGCCATTGAACTCGTCGACGGAACCGAGATTCAGGCACAGGAAGTTCTCGCCGCTACGGGTCGCATCCCTCGGACCGATGACATCGGTCTGGAGTCGATCGGTCTGACACCCGGTGACTGGATCCCCACTGACGACACGATGCGCGTTCCCGGCTTCGACTGGCTCTATGCCGCTGGTGACGTGACCCACCGTGTGCTGCTCACCCATCAGGGCAAGTACCAGGCCCGCGCGGCCGGTGACGTCATCGTGGCCCGCGCGACCGGGGCTGAAGTCTCCGACAGCCCATGGGGCACGCATGTCGCGACGGCCGACCACGAGGCCGTGCCACAAGTAACCTTCACCGAGCCCGAGGTCGCATCCGTTGGACTCACGTCGCAAGCGGCTGAGGCGGCCGGCTACGTCATCCGCACTGTCGACTACGAGATCGGCCATGTCGCCGGAGCGAGTGTGAGGGCCGATGGCTATCAGGGCACCGCACGGATGGTCGTTGACGAGAAACGCGAGGTGGTACTCGGGGTCACTTTCGTGGGTCCCGATGTGAGCGAGTTGCTCCACGCTGCCACGATCGCAATCGTCGGTGAGGTGCAGATCAGTCGACTGTGGCACGCCGTGCCCGCCTATCCGACGGTCAATGAGATCTGGCTGCGTCTCCTCGAGGCCTATGGCCGCCCCACGCCTCTATCGATAACGGAACCAGTCAACTAGTAAGAAAGAAGAGAACAATGACAAATTTGGTGGACTTCGTAGTCACAAAACACGGCGGCGCGAAACTGTGGAAGGGTGCCGAAACCATCTCGGCGACCGTAGACGTTTACGGGGTATTTTGGCCCTATAAGGGCCAGCCCGACCTGCTCGGACTAGTGTCCGTCATGGCCGACCTCCGGCGCCAACAGATCAGCATGAGTCCTTACGGCGAGGGCCGGACACTCAACTACGACGCCGCTGAGGACGTCGTGACCATAACGGATACGAGCGGCGCCATCGTCGACCGCTTGGAGGCTCCGCGAGCAAGCATGGCCGGCTACGAAGGCGACACGCCCTGGTCGCCTACTCAAATGGGCTACTTCATCTCCTACGCGACATGGATCTATCTCCTAGAGCCACTGTTGTTCACGCTTCCGGGAGTTGAGACGCGCGAGCTTGAGCACTGGAGCGAAGACGGTGAGACCTGGCGACGTCTCGAGGTGACGTTCCCCGACACAATCTCGAGCCATAGCAAAGTGCAGACGTACTACTTCGATGCCACGACCGGCCTTCAACGGCGCATGGACTACGACGTCGAAGTCAACGGCTGGGCTGCCGTCGGGCACTACACCTCTGAGCACCACGTCTTTGATGGTCTCGTCGCCCCGACCCGACGGCGCGTTATGCTGCGCGATCAGGAGAACATCACCGGCCACGGATTCGCGGGAATCCTGATCGACCTCAGCGACATTCGGATCAACGGCTGAACCGCCCTTGAGGCAGCAACAGAACGGAATCATCATGCAAACCAAGGTAACTCTCGTCATCAACAACCCCGAGGACCGGGAGGGGTTCGAAAAAGAAGTCCCCAACCTTATGAAGCTCGCGAGTGCAATACCAGAGCTGTACCGCCTTGAATCCGGCAGGGTCTGGCCCAAAGAGGACGGCACCCCAACGCCCGCGCACCGAACGCTCGACTTGTACTTTGCCGACTACGACGCCGCGTCCCGAGCCGTCTCGACTCCTCAGGCAGGTACATTCTTCGGAACGCTCGCCGGCACAGGCGTCCCATTTATGGCCTTGTTCACCGAGCTGGAGAAGAACTGAGCGAAGGTGTGTCTTACGCTGCAGGCACCGGTGCACTCCGAAACATCGAGCGGTAGTTCACTGCACTTATTCCGGCGATCTTCTCGAAGTTGCGTCGGAGTGATTCCGCAGAGCCAAATCCGACCATCGCTGCGATTTCAGAGACGCGAAGACTCGTCGTTTCGAGGAGCGACTTCGCTTGGGTGACACGTTCGCGCGCTATCCAATCGAAGACGCTCAGGCCCGTGTCCTGACGGAACTTTCGCACAAGGCTTCGTTCGCTGACGTGCTCGTGGCTCACAAGCTGGGCAAGCGTCAACGGCTCATCAATGTGTTCGCTCAACCAGCGCAAGAACGACCCGCTGAGCGCCTCGTTATCTGCGCGAATGGCGCTTTTGATGAATTGAGCTTGACCGCCTTGCCGGTGCGGTGCGCTTACCAGAACTCGGCCGAAGTCGTTTGCGTAGGCCTGGCCGAGATCCAAAGCGAGAATGTGCAGAGACAAATCGGTTACCGAGAACACGCCTACGGCATGAAGCTCGTCAATCAAGGGCGACCTACCCTTGAGGACATAGAGACCCTAGATGTCGTTCCGCACCCGAACGATCACCTGCGAATGGTTCGGACGGCTCTCCGAGCAAGCTTTTGAGTACTTGGCGCCAAGGCCGCTCGTCGTGGTTCACCTTGACCAGCCGTTGCTGTTCATCGGTGACGAACCTGTTGTCATGTCGTCCGAACGTCCTCTACCTTCCATCGACGCAGAAGGAGTACCCAATGTCTCGGGCCCAGGTATCGACCCGCGGAACATCATCCACCTGCAAGGCAATCGGGGTGTGGGGTTCGCGAGCTGACGAGATTCTGCCCACGAGAGTGGCCGAGAGTTCCTATGTCTTGAGAGATGCGTTTCCTATGTCCTGAAAGAGCACATTCCGGGACGATTCTGAGCCGAATATCGATCAGCCTGGCTCTCGTCAGCCCAGTGTTTGTCTAGTCCCTGGTCCAACCGGCGGAATTGACTAGTTGACCTTCGATCAATACCCAAGAACCGACGTGCACGTTAATCCTTCGCAAAACTGCATCAGCCGAATCGGCGGACTCTGTGCATGGTCAGCCGGTTTTTGCTAGCAGGGCGAAGCCCAAGGCGTCTGTCGCCGGATTGGCGACGTCGGCGAGCACAATCGCGGCAGTTCCGGCCGCTCGGTCAAGGCCGAAGTAGGTGGTGTAGCCGCCAGTCTGGCCGCCATGCCAGGTGATGGTCCTGCCGGTCGGCAGGGTCGTAGTGTGCCAGAAAATCCCGACACTCGTGTCCGTCTCCGTACCCGCATTTGTGGGATCAAGGGCGGACATGCCGGGTGCCGAGCCATCCAGTAGCGCGGCGGCAAAGATCGCGAGGTCTCGAGTTGTAGAGACCCCGCCCCCACCGGGGGCATACGCCCCAAGGAGCCAAGGTTGGACGGCCAATCCCGAAGTCGACCATCCGCCGGGGACAAGGGCGTACGCGCCCTGAATGAACGTGTGAGTCATACCGAGCGGGCGAAATAGTCGGGTCTCCATGAGATCTGTGTAGGTCATGCCAGCCGCTGCTGCGACAGCTTGACCGGCGATTGCGGCTCCCAGAGTCGAATAGAAGTACGTACCGCGAGTCTCGAGCGTCCCCTGTCTGGCATCCGCATAGAGCTCACTCAGATCGCCGTCGAGGAAGTTTCGGCCGAACGGAGCGCTCCACGTGGCCCGCCACAGTGCGGTCGGTCCGAACGCGGTATAGCCAGCAGTATGTGATGTCAGCTCCCGCAGCGTGACGGTGCCAGCGGGTACTCCCGCCATTTCAGGAAGATAGGAAGATATCGGATCGTCCATGCGGATCTCGCCGCGGCCTAGAGAATCAGCGATCACCAAGCCGGTCATCGCCTTGGTGAGCGAGCCGATCTCCATGGGCGTGGAGTCCGAAGCTCCTACGCCTCCAAACCTAGCGGGCACGGCGTCATGCACGGACACCAAAGCTACGGCAATGTCACGCTGCCGGGTGAGCAACCCAGAATCACGCGCCTGAGCAATCTTCGCGACAACGAGAGAGTCTCCCGTGGGTAAAGCCAGTGCCGAGGGCGTGGCGGCCCAGACCGTTAGGCCTACGACGAGCGCTGCGACGAGCAGAGTGGGCAACAGTCGCCTGATAGAGACGAACGCGACGATGAGGACGGCGGCCAAGAGAATGCCAACCCAGCTGTCGTCCGTGTAGTGCCCGCTTCGTAGTGATTGAAAGACCATCGCCCCCGGTAGAAGCACCAGAACGAACGCGGTAGCCGCTCGTCGGAGCCATCGTCGAGATCCGGTTACGAGAGGTGGCCCGACACTCCGTCGAAGATTCGCCCTACGCATCTCGGCTCCTTCGTTTGCGCGCGTTTGTCAGTCGTCTCGGCCGGCGGCGGCGAGCTGCAGCTTTGGCCGGCGGATGGCAGCCCATAGGAGCCATCCGATTAGTGCGACCTCTCCAATAAAGGTGAACGTCGAGATAGACGGAACGTAGGCTGGCTGGAGGATGGTGCCGACTCCGTCGACGAAGTATCCGGCGCCCGCGATGCCGACCAAGATGCCGAGCCACAGGGGCAGGATTCGGGACTGGAGGGCCACGTAGGCCACGAGAATGAGATGGGCGGCAAAAAGCATTAGTCCCACGTGCCAGGTGAGGTTGTAGGAGTTGATCGCGTCGAGCGCCCGATCGGGGTTCGGCAGTAAATTCGGTACGGTAGCGAGCTGGGTAACGGCTACTGCGAATACCGCTGCGTACGAAATTCGGAACCAAGCCGCCGTGAGGGCCACCATCCGGTTGGCTGGCTCAAGAATGCGGAGCAGAGCCGCAGCAACCACAACGTCGAGGATCGCGGCGAGGATCATGCAGAGCACGCCGACTCGGAACTGGAGTTCCGAACCGCTGATTGCGGCAGCCGTCTTCGCTGCATCACCGGAGGTGATGAGAGGTGCGAGTGCAGCGAAGTTACCGGCACCAGCGAGAACTGCGATGAGAAGAAGGGATATCCCTCCCACCCAAGCAGCGCTGCGGGAAATGGGGGGGATACTCGTTTGGTTTGTCATGGCTGATCTCCTTGTTGGGTGCGGCTAGTTGGTGACGTGCGCGGCGACGAAGTTAGAGATGATCCGAGCCAGTTCCGATGACTGCGTCCAGTGGAGGTAGTGGGAGCCCTCAAGTACCTCGAGTTGATGTGTAGCCACCCCCTTGAGTTCGGCTTGATGGTTGGGCAGCCATTCAGGCATCATCGTGACGCTCTCGCTCGACAGGATCTCGAGAACAGGGAGGTCGGCGGCAAACGGTTGGGAGTTTGCTTTGGTTGAGTTGGCGCCGATGCGGCCCCATTCGTCCGAGATCGAGAAGTTGCCGTAGTTCCAATTTGTCATGGCAGCGGTACGGCGTCTGTCGTCCGGCGTGTACGCCGTCCCAGGTGGCTGGATGAGGTCCGGCGCAACGGTCGTCACCAATCGGAACAGACCGGTACCGGCCTGAATACCCTCCACTATCGAGGGCGCCGCGATATTCAGCGATGACGTCGTGGCCGCCATCGGGTCGATGCCCACGACGGCTGAAACGTCGTTCGGGTAGATGTTGGCGTAGTAGCGGGCGTAGATGCCTCCAACGGAGTGTCCGACCAGGATGACCGGTTCGCTCACTCCCAACTTGATAAGAACCTGATGGAGTTCGCTTGTGATGTTTTCGATTGTGCGATTTCCAACGTTTAGGTCGCTGTAACCGTAGCCGAAGCGCTCGACGACTATCACGTTGAACGCGTCGAGCTTGCGAATGAGCGGTGCGAAGTCGATCCCGGGCGCCGGGGTACCGAAGCCGCTAAGCAACACCATCGTTGGCCCGGTTCCTCCGTTACGGTAAACGTTGACTGTGCCAGCGTCGATGGCAAGTCTCTGGCCGTAGGGCGTGATGGTCGCCTTTTCCGATGCCGTGATAGAGGCGTTGGCTACGGCCGCAGCGGCGGTTAGTACGAGGATAAGAACGAGGATGATGCCGAGCACTCGAGCGATTCGTGTCAGTCGGCGGGGGCTGTTCCGCTGGCCGGGGTTTGATGTGGTCATGTCGGACTCGATTCGTGGGTTTGTTTGGCGTCAAGAAAAGGGGCAATAGCTATCGGCTCGCCCTCGCGTCGTTTTACTCCGGTCGCGATTGCCTGTGCGATCCGCTCGTTGCTCCTGAATCGGCCGAAGGCGATAACAACAGTCGTGATGGCGACCGTCGTGACGAGCCAAATCCACGAAACCCGGGCGGAGCGTGTGACACGCATTGGTCTCGATTCCTGTTTGTGGGTGTGCATTCACGGTATGCTTCGCTCGCCGACTCGCCTAGGACAAGAGGTTGACGATCTCGGCCACGCGTGAAATGAAGAATCACTTCCGCAACGGAGGGCAGATGCCCGAACGACGCGTCGTCATGGTCGGATTCGCTGGCGCCCAAATCCTCGACATCGCTGGCCCGCTGGAGGTGTTTTCGACCGCGTCGAGGTTCCTGGCCATACCGCCGTACTCGTCGCAGGTGGTGAGCGTAACCGGTGGGCCCATACTCTCGACGAGTGGGTTGGAGTACGCAACTAACCCGATCGGTAACGTGGTTGGAGATATCGACACGCTCGTCGTGGCTGGCGGACGGGACTTCGATCAGGCGTACACGGATGCACGCCTGATTGAACAGATTCAGCGTGTCGCCATGAATTCGCGACGAGTTACGTCCGTGTGCTCCGGAGCGTTCCTGCTCGCTGCTGCAGGGCTCCTCGACGGAAGACGTGCGACTACCCACTGGGCGGATTGCGCGCAACTCGAACAGGACTACCCTCTTGTATCCGTAGAGCCTGACGCCATTTATGTGCATGACGGTAATGTGTGGACGTCCGCCGGGGTCACAGCGGGCATCGACCTTTCGCTGGCGTTGGTAGCGGATGATCACGGCAGGCAGGCGGCTGCGGAGGTTGCTAGGCAACTCGTCGTGTACCTGCGTCGATCAGGTGGCCAGGGTCAATTCTCTGCAATGCTGGCCGCCCAGTCCGCCGACGAGGAGCCGATTCGCGACTTGCTCGCCTGGCTGCCCGAGCACCTGGCCGAAGACCTGTCGATCCCAGTCATGGCAGCTCGCACGCACCTTTCAGAGCGTCAGTTCAGCCGTACATTCAAGCTCGACGTCGGCATTACGCCAGCTGAACACGTCGAAGCAGTGCGAATGGAAGCCGCATGTCGGTTGCTCGAGAC
>JANOED010000124.1:0-4216 GCA_031413035.1 Leifsonia sp.
GCTATGTTTATTAGCTTTACGGCTATGACTATTAGCTCAGCATTCGAATCCATCGCTGTTGACGACGGAACCGTCGCTTACGAAGTCGTTGGCACTAGCACGGGCCCGCTCGTACTCTGCATTCCGGGAATGGGCGACCTCCGCTCCAGCTATCGGCACCTGGCACCGCTACTCGTACAGGCTGGATACCGCGTCGCTCTCGCCGATCTCCGTGGGCACGGCGACAGCAGTACCGGGTTCGCCGAGTACGGGGACGAAGCAACCGCACGAGACATCATCGCCTTGGTCGAGCATCTGGGTGGGGGTGCGGTCGTCGTCGGTAACTCGATGGCCGCCGGTGCCGTGGTTATTGCGGCGGCCGCGCGACCCGAACTCGTGAAGGGGCTGGTACTGGTCGGACCGTTCGTGCGCAACCCCCAGACATCGGCGGTGATGCGCGGACTCTTCCGCGTCATCATGGCGCCGCTCTGGGCCGGCGCGGTGTGGAAGGGCTACCTGCCTTCGCTCTACAAGGGTCATGTGCCTGCCGACCAGGCTGACTATCTTGCCGCAGTGAGTACGGCAATCAAGCGGCCTGGGTACAGCACAGCGTTCTCTCTCACTACCCGCACCGACCACGGTCCGGCCGAGGCCGCGCTTCCCCGAGTGACGGCGCCCGCCCTCGTCGTCATGGGCGAACTGGACCCCGACTTCCCGAAGCCGGCCGAGGAGGCTGCGTGGATCGGCGAGCGGTTGTCCGCCCGAGTCGTCATGGTCGAGGAGGCTGGCCACTACCCGCAGTCGCAGCGACCGGACGTGGTGGGGCCGGCCGTGGCATCCTTCCTCTCGGAGGTGGCGCCTCGTGCCTAGGGCCGGACTCACGACTGACCGCGTCGTCAGCGAGGCCGAGCTTCTCGCCGATGAAGTGGGACTCGCCCAACTCAGTCTCGCCGCGCTCGCGGCACGGCTCGGGGTGCAACCCCCCAGTCTCTATAAGCACATCGCCGGCCAGGACGAGCTGCAGCAGCTTCTTGAAGTGCGTGCCAAGACCGAGCTTGCCGAGGTCATGCGGGATGCCGCGGTCGGCCGCTCCGGCGCCGACGCCGTCAGGGCGCTCGCCCACGCCTACCGCAGCTGGGCGTCGGCCCACCCGGGACGCTACAGCGCCACCCTCCGTGCGCCCGACCCGCTCGACGAGGCAGCGACGGCTGCAAGTGTGCGCGCGATCAGTGTCGTTTTCGACGCACTCGCCGGGTACGGCCTGACCGGGGATGACGCAGTCGACGCCACCCGTGCGTTTCGAGCCGCGCTGCACGGTTTCGTCTCCCTCGAGTCCGTGGGCGGCTTCGGGATGCCTGTTGACATCGACCGCAGTTACGAGCGCCTCGTCGACGCCCTCGCGCACTCGCTCGCGGGCTGGCCGCGCGACTAGCTCACGCTGTGCTCTGCCGCGACCTTCGCGTACACGCTCTCGACGTATGCCCAGAAGTCAGCAACTTCGAGCTTCGTCGCCACCATCGCGTTGGGGGTGGGCGGGTCGAAGTCGACAACAGTCATACCGGCGCTGAACTGGCCGGCCGTCTCGATATCAACCCGAGCCGGGCGCAACTCGAACAGGTCGGGGCGGGCGACGTAGGCGACCGCGCACACGTCGTGCACCGCTTGGCGGTCCCAGTCGGGTGCGTTTGGATTGAAGTAGAAGGTCGCTAGGGGCACGATGAGTTCGTCAGCGAGGCGCCCCAACTCGGTGAGCCGCGCGACAACAGTGCTATTCGCTTGGGCCTGGAGGGTGAGGTCGAGACCGATCATCGTGACGCGCCAGTCGGCCGCGAAGACGATCGCTGCGGCCTCCGGGTCAGCGAAGATGTTGTACTCGGCAGCCGGCGTCACGTTGCCGCGGGTGTACGAACCGCCCATGATCGTGAAAGAAGCAACCCAGCGAGCAATAGCGGGCTCGCGCTGCAGGGCCAGCGCGATGTTCGTCAGCGGGCCGGTCGCCACGAGGTGAATCGCGCCCGGAGTCGCCCGCAGGGTCTCGACGATGAAGTCGACGGCGTGCTCGCCCGTGTCGGTCAAGGTCGCCGGGGGCAACTGCACCGAGCCGAGCCCTCGCTCACCATGCACGTGAACCGAGTCAACCGGTGTGCGCTTGAGTGGTGCGGGCGCGCCCGCAGAGATCGGAACGCCCGTGAACCCGAGATACTCGCGAAGTTCGAGCGCGTTGCGGGTTGTGTTCTCGATACTGACATTGCCGCCCACCGTGGTTATGCCCACGAGTTCGAGGGCCGGGTCGCCGTGGGCGAGAAGCAAAGCGAGCGCGTCGTCGAGCCCGGGGTCACAGTCGATCAGGATCTTGCGTGCCATGCCTCGAGCGTACGCCCGGCGTAGAATCTCGTGTGCCCTCCATCGACCCTTCCGAGCTCGAGACAACTCTCAAGGTTCTCGCTCAGCTCGCTGAGATCGATCAGGACGACACCGACTTCGTCACCGTGCGCCGCGCCACCGCCCACATGTTCAAGGCCGTCAAGAAGACGCGCCGTCTCGAGAAGCGCGCGGAGATCGCTGACGCCGACCGCAGCGTGATAGCCGCCACCGCAACCGGGGCGCCGGACCGCATCGACGACGAGACGCGGGGCATCCCGATCTCGACCACGACTACCGCGCCGACTGCTGGAACGCTGATCAAGGCCCGGGCCTGCTATATCTGTAAGAAGCCGTACACGCTGGTGGACGCCTTCTACCACCAGCTCTGCCCCGACTGCGCTTTGCTCAGCCACGCGAAACGGGATGCCCGCACCGACCTCACCGGCAAGCGCGCGCTGCTCACCGGCGGCCGCGCGAAGATTGGCATGTACATTGCACTGCGCCTCCTGAGGGATGGTGCACACACGACCATCACCACGCGGTTCCCGCGAGACGCGGTTCGTCGGTTCACGAGTCTTGCCGACTCGCCCGAGTGGATTCACCGACTCCGCGTTGTCGGGATCGACTTGCGTCACCCGGCGCAGGTGATCGCCCTCGCCGACTCGGTCGCCGAACAGGGTCCACTCGACGTCCTCATCAACAACGCGACCCAGACCGTGCGCCGCTCCCCCGGCTCCTACCAGCCGCTGGTGGATGCCGAACTCGCGCCCCTGCCCGACGGCCCGCTTCCCGAGCTGGTCACCTTCGGGCACACCAATGACCAACACCCGCTCGCCCTGGAACGCTCACTAGCCGCGCACCCGATCCTCGCGGCGGCTGCCGATGTCAGCGCCGCCGCCCAAGAGCTCGCCGATCAGGCGATGGGGGCAGGCAACTCGTCCCTCGAGCGGCTAGCCGCCGGTACCGCGATCGATGCCGGCGGGCTACTGCCCGACCTCGACGACGTCAACTCGTGGACCCAGGCCGTACACGACGTCGACCCACTCGAGATGCTCGAAGTGCAGTTGGCGAATACGACGGCTCCCTTCATCCTGATCTCGCGCCTGCGGGCGTCGTTGGCGGCAGCGTCCGCGCGGCGCAAGTACGTGGTCAACGTGAGCGCCATGGAGGGCGTGTTCAGCCGGGGATACAAGGGGCCGGGGCATCCGCACACCAACATGGCGAAGGCGGCCGTCAACATGCTCACCCGCACCAGCGCACGCGAAATGTTCGAGACCGACGCCATTCTCATGACCAGCGTCGATACCGGCTGGATCACCGACGAGCGCCCGCACCCGACCAAGGTACGACT
This sequence comes from Leifsonia sp., assembly GCA_031413035.1. Taxonomy (GTDB): domain Bacteria; phylum Actinomycetota; class Actinomycetes; order Actinomycetales; family Microbacteriaceae; genus Rhodoglobus. The sequence continues at coordinate 3,695 of JANOED010000124.1, forward strand.
CGCCGAGGAGGGATTCCATGCCCCGCTCGACCTCGTCGATGGCGCCGCTCGCGTCTACGACCCGATCGTGCGTGGCGAGGCGGGCGAAGACCTGTTCGGGGTCTTCCTCAAGGACTACCGGCCGAGCGCGTGGTAGCGCTCGACGTCGGTACTCGGGTTGTCATCCGCTACCGGCTGAATGACGGGCGCGCGACGGATGCTCTGGGTGAGCTGACCTCGGTGACTGCTACCCACGTCGTGGTGGCCACGAAGCGTGGTCCCGAGACCATCGAGGTCGAGCGGATCCTCGTCGCGAAACAGGTGCCGCCCGCGCCGACGAGGCGCTCAAGCAAACGAGACTGACTCACGGGTAACGGTTGACTAACGGCCGTATCATGTGACCGTGCGCGAAGAGAGGTCAGAGGCGGCCAAGACCGTCGACGATCGTATCGCTGCAGCAGCTCTGGGCCTGCTCCGAAGCCGGGGTCCGAGTGGGGTAAGTGTTGAGTCAGTTGCAGCCGCGTCAGGAGTCGCGAAGACCAC
>JANOED010000125.1:0-8722 GCA_031413035.1 Leifsonia sp.
CGCTGCAGCCGTTCGTCGAGCACTACTGGTTCGTCACACACCCGGATGGAGAGCCGGTGCAGTTGCGGGTGGAGGTCTTTGTCGACGGTCGCGCGGACCTCATTGTCAATCACGGTGTTTCCTACCTCCGCGAGGTCATCGGCGGGGACTCGACGCGAATCACGCAGTCCAACCTCGATGCCCAACGTCTAGTGCCGATACGCATCTCACAGCGCGGGCTGGTCAACATTGCGGGTGTGCGCTTTCATCTCGGCGGTCTCGGTGCGTTTGTGCGCCAGCCACTCGCCCAATGGACGGGCCTCACCCCGTCCCCCGCGTTCGTGTTCGGGCCTGACGCAAGTGAGCTCGAGCGCGAGCTTGCCGAGCGCGACGACCTTGATGACAAAGCTCGGATGCTCGATACCTTTCTCCTCGAACGCCTCGAGTCGGGCGGCCGCTTCGTTGACTTCTCGGATGCCCTTGCCGAGCTTGTCGTAACGCACGGTCTGGGCTCCGAGCGGCGACCATCCGACACCGAGCGCCGCGACCGCGCCCGCCTCTTCGCCCGCTATCTCGGAATCCCCCCGCGCACGGTCGGGCGCATCCTGAGGTTTCAGCGAACTCTGCGGGCGCTCATGTCTGACCCGGACTGCTCGCTTGGGGAACTCGCGTCGGACGCCGGCTATTTTGACCAGGCCCACTTCATCCGCGAGTTCAAGCAGATGACGGGGGGTGTCCCCCGCGGATACCGCGGCTATTACCCGCCCGACGCGCCCGCCGACTTCGCGCCCAACGTCGTCGCGTACGTACAAGACGCTCGCTAGCGCACAGGGCCACACTGGCGTCATCCCGACAATTGGAGGAACCTAATGCCCGCGAACTGGTCCGGATCTGGCACGCCCACCGATCCTTGGCTGCTCAAGACTCCCCCGTTGAGTTCCGACTACACCCTCTACCGCGACGAGAGCGTCGACCCGCCACTACTCATCTGCCAGGTCGGAAGCACCAAGCTCACTTACCTCGCGCGCGCCATCGATGACTTGCACGCGATGCTAAAGGCCCACGGTGACTGGATGCCACTCGGCTCCGCCGACGAGAGCAAAGAGCCGGCCGAGGGCACAGTCGAGGCGTGGGGCCGCTCGGAGTCGAACCCGGTCGGCGGCTGGTACGGGCAGCGCAAGGGATACCGCGGTCGGTTCGGGATGTACCTTCCACCCCTCCTTGAAGCGCTCGGCCTCGCCGAACTCGAGCACGAGGCGCGCAACAACCGCATGCGAGCGATCTGAATGGCCACCAAGACAGCGAGCCGATTCAGGCTGAGCTACGCCGTTGAGGCCCTCGTTCCGGCATCCCCCGCAAAGGTATGGGCCCGACTGACGGATGCCGCGGCTTTCCCGAACTGGAACTCCACGGTCACGAGCATTGAGGGCACCATCGCGCAGGGCGAACGGCTCGCGATCCGCGTTCCCATCTCTGACCGAGTGTTCAAGCCGAAGGTCGTCGAGTTCGAGAACGACCGCCGGATGGTTTGGCAGGATGGCGGGGCCCCGATGTTCCGTGGTCGCCGCACGTTCACCCTCACCCCGACGGATGACGGCAAGACCCAGTTCTCGATGGTCGAGGAGTTCACCGGGCTCATGCTGCCGATGATCGCCTCGTCGCTGCCCGACTTCGTGCCGGTCTTCGACCAGTACGCAGCCGACCTCGTGGGCTCGTTCTGACGGAGACAACGGTGGACCCTAGGAGATTTGAACTCCTGACCTCCTCGATGCGAACGAGGCGCGCTACCAACTGCGCCAAGGGCCCCTGAAACCATCAAAGACGGCACAGCAACGTTAGTTAGATTAGCACCCATGAGCACCTACGACTTTGAGGTCGATTGCGAGCTTGCCGCCGACCCCGCGACGATCTACCGGGCGTGGCTGTCGAGCGACGGCCACTCCGCGATGACTGGAGCCGAGGCATCCGTCGACCCCACTATCGGCGGCGCCTTCTCCGCTTGGGACGGCTACATCGGGGGCCGCACCCTCGAACTCGATGCCGACCGGCGCATCGTGCAGTCGTGGCGCACGAGCGAATTCAGCGCGGAACAGGCCGACTCCCAGATCGAAGTGCTGCTGGATGCCACGCCCGCCGGCACCCACGTCACCATCAAGCACACCGGGGTTCCCGCCGACCAGCTCGGCTATGAGCAGGGCGGCTGGGACGACAACTACTTCACCCCGATGCGCGAGTACTTCGGCTAGCGGTGGGCGCTAGCCCGCAACTAGCCGGCCTGGCGGCGGCGGGCGAGTGCGGCGTCGAGGTCGGGGAGGGCGGTGCCCGTGGCATCCACCCGGCCCATTGCGGCGAAGCGGCTGGGAACCGACGGCGGTTGCGGGGCGGAGCGGAGGGCTTCTTCGGCCTGCGCGACGGCCGCGTCGAGGGACTCGAGTGTCTCGACGAGTTCGACCACCGGGCGGTCTTCGATCACCGTGCGAGACAAGTACAACGGGCGAGGGATGGCCACCGGAGTCCACTCGGCGGGAGCCTCCTCGGCGATGTCGTGATCGACAAGCTGGGTCGAGCGTCGAGTTGCACGAGCGACCGGGGCACGGCGCGACCGCGAAATCTCGGCGAGCCGACCGAGCAACGCGAGCGAGCCGACCGCAGAGAGCCCAGCCCCCGCAATCAAGAGCCATGAACCCGCACCACCAATCACGGCAGCGACCTGCAGGGCCGTGACGACTAGTGAGCCGACGAGCACGAGTGTGGCGAGAACGCGGGTGCGACGCAGGCGTCGATCGGCGAGCGCGCGCGGGTTCGAGTGGCCCTCGGAGGTCAGCGCGGCGGGACGGGAAACTGGGCGGCCGACCGCGACAGGGCCCTGCGGCATCCGTCGGGCGCGAAGCTCGGCGCGCACCGGTGCGGGAATCTCGCTGGTCTCAGCGAGCACGCGAATGGTCTGCTGCAACCGAACCGCATTGCGTTCGGTCGCAAGGTACTCGCGGCGGCGCAACCAAGTCGGCATCAGGTAGACGAGCCAGAGCGCTGCGGCGATCGCGACCATGATGCCGCCGCCGAGACCCGTGAACTCCATGGTCGAAGGGTACGAGCCGATCGGCCCGCAGCGGGTGAGGCGCGCTGCGGATTCAGCCGAGCAGCGGCCGTGAGGCTCGGGCGCGGTCAGCGGCAGGGATCGCCGCATCCTTGGCCGGAGCCTTCCCGTCGAGCCAGCGACGCAACACGCCGGTCGGCAACTCGTCGGCGGTCAGGGCGAAACAGAAGTGGTCGCGCCAGTCGCCATTGATGTGGATGTAGCGCCGGCGCAGTCCCTCGTACCGAAACCCCAACTTCTCCACGACACGCAGGCTCGGCTCGTTCTCCGGGCGGATGCAGATCTCCATGCGGTGGAGCCCCACCCCGAAAAAGCAGTGATCGGTGGCGAGCGCGACCGCGGTCGGGGTAGCACCACGACCGGCGAATCGCTCCGAAACCCAGTAGCCGATGGTCGCCGACGACAGCGACCCGTACGCAATGGATGACACGTTGAGCTGGCCAGCGAGTTGCCCGTCGTACTCGATCACGAACGGGAGTCCGTGACCGGCCCGCGCATTCTGCTGCAGGCTGCGGATACTTGCCCGCACATCGAAGTTCATCGGCCCGTGCGGATTGGTGGCCTCCCACTTGCGCAGCCAGCCTCGGTTCTCGGCAAGCTCGTATTCGAGCGCGCGTGAATCGCGCAGCCGTATCGGCCGGATAGTTGTTGCCCCCTCGGTGAGGGTGGGTATCGAGGCTGCCACGGGTCAGTCCAGGTCGCTCACAAACTCTTTCAGCCACGGCCGAAGCTGCGGGCCGAGATCGTCGCGCTCGACCGCGAGCTGAACGATCGCCTTGATGTAGTCGAGCCGGTCTCCGGTGTCGTAGCGACGCCCGCGGAACACGACCCCGAACACTCCCCCGGCGACATTGTTCCGAGCCATGCTCTGCAACGCATCGGTGAGTTGAATCTCCCCGCCCGCCCCCGGCTCAGTCTTCTCCAGTAGGTCAAAGATCTCGGGTTGCAGCACATACCGCCCGATGATGGCCAGATTCGACGGCGCCGTTCCTGCTGCGGGCTTCTCGACGAGTCCGGTAACTCGAACGACATCCTCTGTGTCGGTCGGCTCCACAGTAGCGATGCCGTACATGTGGGTCACCGATGGGTCCACCTCGAGAAGGGCGATAACGCTCGCGCTGCGACGCTCACTCTCGGCAAGCATGGTGGGCAACACCGGGTCGCGCTCGTCAATGAGATCGTCGCCGAGCATCACCGCGAACGGCTGGTTTCCCACGTGCATCCTGGCGCGCAACACCGCGTGCCCGAGTCCCTTGGGATCGCCCTGGCGCACGTAGTGCATCTCGGCGAGTTCGCTCGAATGGTTAACGTAGGCGAGCCGAGCGGTATCGCCCTTTAGCTGCAGCGTCGCCTCCAGTTCGGTCACCCTGTCGAAGTGATTGGCGAGGGCGTGCTTATTGCGTCCGGTCACTACGAGCACATCAACGAGCCCCGCGTTGACTGCCTCTTCCACCACATACTGAATGGCAGGCTTGTCAACAACCGGCAGCATCTCCTTGGGAAGCGCCTTTGTCGCGGGCAAGAACCGTGTGCCGAGTCCCGCCGCAGGTATGACGACTTTCGTGACAGTGGTGGGCATGGCCCAAGGGTACCCGTAGTGGGCATCCTAGAATGGGTCGCATGCCAGACGAGGTGGCCAGTCAGAAGCGGGCACTGCGCGCTGAGCTACGTGAGCGCCGCCGCATCACTCCCGATCACCAGCGTCAGGTGGCGGATGCCGCGATCACCCAGCACCTCATCCAGCTCGCGTTAGACCTCCGCTCCCGATCCATCGCCGGGTATCTCTCGTTGCCGGAGGAGCCGGGAACCCGCGAGTTTCTCGCCTGGGCGTGCGAGCAGGGCATCCGTGTGCTGCTGCCCATCTCCAGAACCGACGGGCTGCTCGACTGGGCACCGTACGACGGGCGGGAGGAGTCGGTGGATGACTTCGGCATGCCTCGTCCCACCAGCGAGGTGGTGGGGCCGATTGCCATTAACTCGGTCGACCTGATTGTTGTGCCGGCGGCATCCGTCGATCGCACCGGTATGCGCATGGGCTGGGGTCGCGGTTACTTCGACAAGACCCTCGGAAGCATGGAGAAGCGCCCGCCGGTCTATGCTGTGATCTTCGATGACGAGTTCGTCGATTCCGTACCGAGCGAACTCCACGACCAGCGCGTCGACGGGGTCGTCACCCCCTCCGGCATCGTCGCCTTCTAGTTTTTCCGCGAACCCCCTGCAACAAGGAACACTGTGCCTACCTACTCTTACCGCTGCTCCGAATGCGCGAACGCCTTCGACATCCATCAGGCATTCACCGAAGATTCGCTCACCGTGTGCCCCGCCTGCGGTGGATTGCTGCGCAAGGTCTTCTCGCCGGTCGGCATCACGTTCTCGGGCTCCGGCTTCTACCGCACCGACTCGCGCGCCGCGGCGAAGGCCGAGGGGTCAGGCAAGTCGTCGGGCGGCTCAGCTGGGGGCTCAGCGAGCGACTCGTCGTCGAGCGGATCCTCGTCTTCGGGCTCGTCGTCTTCAGGCTCCGACAAGTCGACACCGTCAGCGCCGAAGACCGAGAAGAAGACCGCCGCCCCCGCCTCGTCGGGCAGTTCGTCCACCTCGTAACGGCGCGGCGGTTTGTTGACCGCGCGGCTGTTGCAGCACGCGCGCAGTCGACAAACCTCAGCGTCGTCGCCCGTGGAACAGCGCGGTCAACCCCAGTGCGGCGGCTTATCGCGCTTGAGCTGCTCGTCGTTCTCAGTCGAGGTGCGGCGAGCGGGCTCCGGGGCAGGAGCAGGGTCTGAGCCCTCCGGCGCCGGAGTCGTCGCTCGGCGACGTGGCCGTGCGGGCGTCAGTTCGGATCCAACGTGGTCGTTGACCTCGGCACGGTGTTCAGGCATGGGACGGCACGACAGCAATCGGCTCGGTCACCGGCGCCGAGTCGCCCCCGAGCATCGTCACGATGCGGGCGGCAACGGCATCCGGGTCGCTGAACAGGTCGAAGGCGTGCACGCGGAGGTAGTGCCAACCGAGTCGCCGCAGCAGTTCGGGCCGCAGCCGCAGTGACTCGCGCAGGCTCGCGGTGCCGAGCACGGCATCCGTTTCAATCGTCAAGCACATGCCGCCTCGGGATGCCACCAGCCCAAGCTTTCCGCGATGCCCGAGTGCCACGTTCAAGCCCCGCGCCTCCAACCGCCGCGCGAGGTCGACCAGCATCGGCTCGCTGTCGTCGGGCACAGGTGACTCGGCCTGCCTCGCGCCGACCTCGCTCAGGATCTCCGCAAGCGCAACAGCCCCGTGCTGCATGCGGCCGTCATCCAGATCACTGGGCTGGAACGAGGTCACGATCACCATCGAGCGACGCGCGCGGGTCATAGCGACCGCGAGCAGACGCTCACCGCCGGGTTCACCGAGCGCACCGAAGTCGGAGAGCACCCGTCCGTGCGGGGTGCGGCCGTAGCCAACGGAGAAGATCACCCGGTCACGACTCTGGGCTACCGCCTGATCGATCGTCGTCACTGCGAACGGCTCTGGGCGGTCGCCGATGATGAAGTCGACGAGGTCCGGCAGCGAACTGACCGCCTCGAGCACTGCCTGCATCACCCGCACCGCATGCTGGTCGCTCGCGGTGATCACCATGAGTGACTCGTGCGGACGCTTGGCCGCGTGGTCCAACACCAGATCGACGACGCGGTCGACTTCGGCGTCAGGGCTCTCGACCGCCCCGGAGTCGGGGTCGGGCATCCCGTGGCCATCAGCGACGTACTCCAGCGCGAGACTGCCGTGCCCGAGGAAGCTGCCGGCCCAGGGGAGGGACTGGATGCGTCCGCCGTAGAACCGGCGATTGACGAGCTCGGCGAGGTCTTCGCCGCCCGGACGGTAACTGCGGGTCAGGGTCAGGGTGGGCAGCAACGTCCCGAGCCGGGCGAGCGCCGACTGGGCGTGCAGATCGATAGCGTCGTCACCGGCACTCGGCACGATTGGAGCCTCCCCCACGCCAATCGCAAAGGCAGCCGGGGTCTGAGTGACGGGGTCGCCGAACGCGACGACCTGCTTGGCGCGGCGGATAGCGCCGACGCACTCGCCGATAGTCGTGGCGCCGGCATCCACCAGAATGAGCGTGTCGAACGGGATGGTGTCGACGATGGTATCGATCTCGTATGGGGAAGCGAGCCAGACCGGCGCGACGGCCCGTGAGAGATGCGGTGCCGTGGTCTGAACGTCGAACGAGGTGATGGACTCGCGGGCGAGCAGGCGCTTGAGGAGATTCGCCTCGTCTGGCCAGTCGACGAGGGAGATCTTCCAGTTCTCGGCGAGCTGCCAGCCGAGCAGCTGAGCGTTGCCCGCGGCGTGTGCCTCGTCGACCAGACGGAAGTCGGCCTCAAGCCGGTCGAGCACCGAGGTGTTGGCGTTGAGAAGCGCGCGGTCTGCTGCGAGGAGTGCTTCGAGCGCCGACTTCCACCACGACAGCTCGAGTTCGGCGGCCACGCGGTCTTCGGGAACGTGCCTGCGCGCGAGGTCCTCGATGAGCGGATCAAGATCGAGCTCCCGCAGCGCCGACATGAGGGCGGTGCGATCCTGCAGGTTGTGCAGCACGTCGGATTCGGCTGCGAGCGCGCCCACCTTCCCGGTCAAGGCCACGATGGGAAGTGACGCGAGTTGTGACGGGCCTGACAGTCCGAGCGGCTCGTCGAGCGCGGCAAGATCTTGCGAGACCTGATGGAAGAGCAACTGAACTTCGCCGATCCCGACAGGCACCTCGGGTGTCGCGCCCTCCGCGACGAACCGGTGCCACAGCACACGCTGCTGCTGGATTCGGATGAGCGCCGCATTCAGGTCACCGACCCGCACGCCCGGGCGAACGTACTCGAGGGCGAGCTTCTTGAGGCGGCGACGGTTGCCGCCCGACATGTCAGGGAAGTCCTTGCGCGGCGCAGTTGCGGCGATCAGTTCTGAGATCGAGCGGTCGAACACCATCGGCAGGAACTTGTCGAGTGAGTCCCTCAGGTCGACGAGCAGTCGCAGGTACACTCCCAGCTCCGCGATCGTCGCGAACGGGCGCATGTGGGTGCCCGAGATCAGTTCGGTAGCGAGCGGCAGGAGCCGGGGCAGCTCATCGAGCGCCAGTCGCTTGGCGAGTTCGTGGGCGCGCAACGCGGCATCCCCGTTGGCAAACTGGGCGCCGTACCAGGGCGAATCTCCTGGGCCATACTTGAACTCGCCGAGTTGAGCCGCGGCGACCATGATCTCGGCTGCACGGGCACGATCGTTCACCAACCGCTCCACGGCACTGCGGGGCAGGCGCGCGGTAGTCGCTGGCGGGTCGGGCAGCAGTGCGAGCCGGCTGAGCTCCGTGACGCAGTCGAGCACTGAGACTCCGAGCACAGGATCCACGCGGGTGATGGCGCCGCGGTAGTCGAGCAGCACCTTGCGCAGGCGCAGGAGCGCGTCATCCACTTCGCCTACGTTCGGCTGTTTGGCCTTCTCACTCCGGCCGATCGAGCGGATGATGTCGCGGCGTAGCGACCGAGGCGCGACCGCGACCCCCGCGAGACCGATGTCGCCCAGACGCTGCGAGATGGACTGAAGGGATGCCCGGCGCGCGCTGACGACCAGCACCCGCTTGTTCTGCGCAACGAGGGTGCCGAGCGCGTTCACGATGGTCTGGGT
>JANOED010000126.1:0-2449 GCA_031413035.1 Leifsonia sp.
ACATCTTCATCGATGAGCGAAGCCTGTCGCGCGCCTGATGGCTTCGAACGAACATCAAATGGATCCCGACGAGGTCCGTCAATTGCTCGAGGTGCTGAGGCAACGGCTCACAGACGAAAGAATTGACGCGCAGGTCCACGTCATCGGCGGCTCTGCGATGGCCCTCCTGTTTCCGGATGACCGCGAGACGAGGTTCACGACGGACATCGACGCCGCGGTGACGCCGCGACCGGCGGTAATGCGGGTTGTCGAACAGATCGCAGTCGAGATGGCGCTTTCGCCGACGTGGCTCAATGCGAACGGAGCCCCGTTCATTCCACCGCGCATGAAAAGTGCGGCGTCCCCAACGGGGGTGACGGTGACAGTCGCAACCGTCGAAGAGTTGATCGCGATGAAGTTGGCGGCGTCACGCGAGCAGGACCTTCATGACCTCGGCATCCTTGCACGGCACGCCGAGATCACCGATCCGGAACGGCTCGTAGACATCGCCTTCGACGCGTATGGTGAGGACTCCGTTGTGCTGACGGAAACCCGCGCGGACTACCTGATCATGGCGCAGCAGGCGATCGCTGCTGAGCACAAACGGTCTAAGCGGGCACCCGGCAATCGTCGTCTCTGAGTCTTGATTTCGTCATCACACGGGAATGATCGGGCGCGGCAAGCGCTACTTCACCGCTGCCGCTTCAGGTCGCAGTGGCGTAAACCCTCTGAGCCGCAGGCTGTTCGTCACCACGAAGACCGACGACAGGGCCATCGCTGCACCAGCGACGAGCGGGTTCAGTAGTCCGAGCATCGCGATCGGGATCGCGGCTACGTTGTAGGCGAATGCCCAGAACAGGTTGCCCTTGATAGTGCCGAGGGTTCTGCGGGCGAGGAGAATCGAGTCGGCGACCCGCAGTAAGTCTCCGCTGACGATCGTGAGGTCGCTAGCCGCGATCGCGGCATCCGTGCCACCACCCATCGCGATACCGAGGTCGGCCGCAGCCAGCGCGGCCGCGTCATTAACCCCGTCGCCCACCATCGCCACAACGTGTCCCGCAGTCTGCAACTCGCGAATCACAGCGAGCTTCTGCGCCGGAGAGACCCCCGAACGAACATCCGTGATTCCCGTTGCGTCGGCCGCGGCTTGCGCTGCGCCCGCGTTGTCGCCGGTGAGGAGCACGGGCGTCAGACCGAGCGTGCGCAGTCGGTCCACAGCTTCGCGACTGGTCGGCTTCAGGGTGTCTGCCACGCTGATCAGGCCCAAGGCTGCGCCGTCGGCGGCGACCACGATCACGGTCTCGCCGCGGCTCTCGGCGAGCTCGGCGGCATCCACCAGCTCGGAGGGGATATCGATCGACCAGTGGCTTGCAATCCACTGGTGCTTGCCCGCGACGACCAGCCTGCCCTCGACTACAGCCTGAACGCCGAGTCCCGCATGAGACTCAAACGCTTCGGCGGGTGCGACAGGTTGCGAGGCGGCGGCGACGATTGCGCGGGCGACCGGATGCTCTGAGCCATCTTCGGCGGATGCCGCCAGCCGCAGCAGCTCGTCGGTGCTCACTCCGCCCGCCGGCTGAGTGTGCACGAGGGCCATGACGCCCGTCGTCACGGTTCCGGTCTTGTCGAGCACGACCGTGTCGATGCGTTTCGTCTGCTCAAGAACCTGGGGTCCCCGGATCAGGATGCCCAGCTGGGCGCCACGTCCCGTGCCCACCAAGAGGGCGGTTGGCGTGGCAAGCCCGAGGGCGCAAGGGCACGCGATGATCAGGGTTGCTACCGCGGCCGTGAAGGCGATCTCGGGAGACGCGCCAATGAGCAGCCACGTGACCAGCGTGCCGATGGCGAGCACGATGACGATCGGCACGAAGACGGCCGAGACTCTATCGGCCAGGCGTTGCGCCTCCGCCTTTCCGGTCTGCGCCTCTTCGACCAAACGTGCCATTCTGGCAAGTTCGGTGTCGGCACCGACTCGGGTGATCTCGACGACGAGGCGCCCACCCACGTTCAGGGTGCCGCCAACCACGCGTGACTCTGGGGCTACCTCGACTGGCGTCGACTCGCCCGTCAACAGGCTGGCATCAACCGCCGACGATCCTTCGATGACGAGACCGTCTGACGGAATCTTCTCCCCAGGTCGAACCACAACCTGATCTCCCGGCACCAAGGCCGAGATCGGCACCGTCACTTCGGTGTCGCCGCGACGCACGTTGGCGTTCTTCGCACCCACTTCGAGCAAGGCCCGAAGCGCTGCGCCGGAGTCCCTCTTCGCTCGTGCCTCGAGGTAGCGCCCGGTGAGGATGAAGACGGTAACCGCGGATGCTACTTCAAGGTAGATCTCGCTGGCGCCACCCTCGGGTCTCCCGAAAAGGGTGAAGGTCATCTGCATGCCGGGCATCCCGGCCATTCCGAAGAACAGCGCATAGAGCGACCAGCTGAATGCGGAGAGCACGCCGACGCTAATCAGCGT
>JANOED010000127.1:0-3575 GCA_031413035.1 Leifsonia sp.
GCGCCGCCGAGTAGTAGGTGATCACGTCGCGCACATGACCGGCTTCCCACCGGGCCTGCGTGATCGGATGCCCCGAGTTGACCACCTCGAGAGCGGCCAGCTCCTCGATGTGCTCCCCCACGACCGACGCGAAGTCGCGCAAGGCTTGAGCGCGGGCGCCGGGTGCCTGCGCCGCCCAGGCCCGCTGCGCGGTCACGGCGCGGGCGACTGCGTCATCCACTTGTTCGAGGGTCGATTGGGCGACCGTCTCGAACTCGGTGGCGTCGGCGGGGTTGATCAGTGTGGTGCTACCCACGGCGGTACTCCTTTGCTGCGTCGACGAGGCCGGCGAACAACCGCACATCCTCGGCCAGGTCTTCTTCGGGATGCCACTGCACGGCCACCCCGAACGGCACCGTTGGCAGCTCCACCGCCTGGATCGTGCCGTCGTCACTGCGCGCGGTGACGATCAGCCCATCGGCAAGTTCGTCGATGGCCTGATGGTGATAGCTCTTGACCCCAAGCTCGTCGCCGACGAGAGTCGCGAGGGTCGACCCCGACTCGACCGCGACCTCATTTTGTGCGAAGACCCCATTGCCCAAGTTGTAGCGTGTTGTGCCGATCACGTCGGGCAGGTGCTGAATCAGAGTTCCGCCGAGGGCCACGTTGAGCACCTGTGCACCGCGGCAGATGCCAAGGAAAGGTAGGCCGCGGTCGATTGCCGCGGTGAGCAGAGCATCCTCCCAGGCGTCTCGATCGCGGCGCGGGATATCCGTCGTCGGGTGGGGCTCTTGGCCATAGCGGGCCGGATCAACGTCTTTCCCCCCGGTGATGATAATCCCGTCGAGGCCATCGAGCACCCGGTTGGCGATGTCGTCATCGACCGGCTGCGGCGGGAGAAGCACGGCAATGCCTCCGGCTCGGTTAACCGCCTCGAAGTACACCTTGGGGAGAAAGCTCGCGGGCACATCCCACACCCCGGTCTGGGCTTGCTCGAGGTAGGTGGTCAACCCAATGACAGGAGCGCCAGGGCGAAGCGCCGGCTTGGCCGAAGCTTCGACCCCCGTGCGCCCGGCGGGGACGGGCGCACCAGAAAACTCAGAGTCGCTCGAAGCCACGAATCCGCTCCCAGTCTGTGATTGCTGCATCGTAGGCTGCCTGCTCGATGCGAGCGTTGTTGAGGTAGTGCGAGACGACATCTTCGCCGAAGGCTTCGATGGCAATCTCGGAACCTTGGAAGAGCGCTGCTGCCTCGCGCAGCGATGAAGGGATTCGCGGGGCATCCGACACGTAGGCGTTGCCCTCGAAGATCGGTTCAAGTTCGAGTTCGTGCTGGATCCCGTAGAGGCCGCCCGCGATGAGCGCCGCGACCGCGAGGTACTGGTTGACATCACCGCCGGGCACTCGGTTCTCGACGCGAAGCGAGCGTCCGTGACCAACGACGCGCAGGGCGCAGGTGCGGTTGTCGAGACCCCACGCGACAGCGGTCGGCGCGAAGCTGCCCTCCACGAACCGCTTATAGGAGTTGATGTTTGGCGCGAGAAACAGGCTGAGCTCGCGCATGGTTGCGAGCTGGCCGGCGATCCAGTGCTCCATGAGTTTTGAGAACCCGTATGGGCGATCCTTGTCAGCCATGACCGGCTCGCCCTTTTCGCCGACGACAGAGAGGTGGATGTGACACGAGTTGCCCTCGCGCTCGTTGAACTTCGCCATGAAGGTGAGCGACTTGCCGTGGTTGTCGGCGATCTCCTTCGCGCCGTTCTTGTAGATCGAGTGGTTGTCGCAGGTTCCGAGCGCGTCGGTGTACCTGAAGGCGATCTCCTGCTGGCCGAGGTTGCACTCGCCCTTGACCCCTTCGCAGTACATTCCGGCGCCATCCATGGAGTTGCGGATGTCGCGCAGTAGCGGCTCCATACGGCTCGATGCGAGTAGCGCGTAGTCGATGTTGTAGTCGCTGGCCGGGGTGAGGTCGTTGTACTTCTTCTTCCAGGCATCCCGAAAATTGTCTTCGAAGACGATGAACTCGAGTTCAGTTCCGACGAATGCAGAGAGACCTCTGTCGGCCAGCCGAGCGAGTTGAACCTTGAGCACCTGGCGCGGGTCGGGACGCACCGGGCTGCCGTCAAGCCAGGTCAGGTCTGCGGTGACGATCGCCGTGCCGCTCAACCACGGGGCGAGCCTCAGAGTGTCCATGTCGGGAATCATCGCCATGTCGCCGTAGCCGCGTTCCCACGACGAGATCGCGTAGCCGGCAACGGTGTTCATCTCGACGTCAACCGCAAGCAGATAGTTGCAGCACTCGGCGCCGTGTTCCGCGAGTTCCTCGAGGAAAAGGCGCGCTGACGCTCGCTTGCCGACGAGTCGACCCTGCATGTCTGTGAACGCGATGATGACGGTGTCGATGTGACCGGATGCCACCATGCTGGTCAACTCCTGCACCGTGAGGTTGCCGGTTTTCGTTCGCGTCTGTGCCACTGACTAGCTCCTCTTTGACGACTTTGTCGACCATTACATCACAGCGAATGGTTCCACTTACTGGTCGACCGTATCGCGCAATTCGTCTCCAAAGGTAGACAACGGGTACCAATAGCCGACAAACTCATGGGAATTCCGCAGGTTCGTTACCTGCGCCCGAATGTCGCAACTGGAGGAATAATGGCGGAAAACGAGGGCACCAAGGTGTCCGGCGTCACGTACAACAAGGCCGGAGACGGCTATTTCGACAAGCGCAGCCTCAAGCGAAGCGCCGGAGTGTGGGGGCTCTGGGGTCTAGCGGTTGCCGCGGTCATCTCGGGAGACTTCTCCGGGTGGAACTTCGGCATCGACTTCGCCGGTTTCGGCGGTATGGTCATCGCGTTCGTGATCCTGGTGGCCATGTACTACGGGCTGGTCTTCTCGATCAGTGAGATGGCCTCGGCGATGCCGCACACGGGAGGCGCGTACTCCTTTGCGCGATCTGCGTTCGGTCCGTGGGGTGGTCTCATCACCGGCGTCGCAGAAACGATCGAGTACGTCGCAACGACGGCCGTAATCGTGTTTTTCTCCGCGCTCTACGCTAACGGAATCACGACGGAACTTCTCGGCCTCGACCTCTCCGGATCAATGTGGATCTGGTGGGTAATCCTGTACGTCGTCTTCATTGCCCTGAACGCCGCCGGAGCGAACATCTCGTTCAAGTTCGCAATAGTCGTGTCGGTGATCTCGATCGGCATCATTCTGGTGTTCTCGGCCATGGCCGCGTTCTCCGGCGCCTTCAGCTGGGACAAGCTGTTCGATATCGCTCCTGACGCAGGTCAGACAGCTTTCCTCCCGCACGGCATCCTGCCTATTCTGTTCGCGCTGCCGTTCGCCATGTGGTTCTTCTTGGGGATCGAGGCTTTGCCGCTCGCCGCTGAGGAATCACACAACCCGAGCCGCGACATCCCGCGCGCGGGACTGTGGGCCCGCGGAACGCTGATCGTGACCGGTGTTCTGGTGCTCGTGCTCAACACCGGTGTGCTCGGTGCCGAGGTGACCGGAGTCTCCGGGGAGCCACTGCTCGACGGGTTCCGCGTGATCGTCGGCGACCAGTTGGCTGCGGTGCTTGCGTTGTTCGC
>JANOED010000128.1:0-28400 GCA_031413035.1 Leifsonia sp.
GAACTGTGGGCTCCTGCTCCGTGGTACCAAGCGCGAGGATGTCGAGCGCGGCCAGGTTGTCGTCAAGCCCGGTTCGGTTACCCCGCACACGGACTTCGAAGGCACCGCCTACATCCTGTCTAAGGATGAGGGCGGCCGTCACAACCCGTTCTACGCGAACTACCGTCCGCAGTTCTACTTCCGTACCACTGACGTCACCGGCGTCATCACGCTGCCCGAGGGCACCGAGATGGTCATGCCCGGCGACACCACGGATATGACTGTCAACCTGATTCAGCCGATCGCCATGGAGGAGGGCCTCCGCTTCGCAATTCGCGAGGGTGGCCGCACCGTGGGTGCTGGAACGGTTACGAAGATCCTGAAGTAATTCAGTTCACCGAAGGGGTCGGGCCTGTTGCAGGCTCGGCCCCTTCGTCGTTTCCGCACGCGCCGCTACTATCGACCCATGAATCACCAGGTGCTGAGCGTCGTTCTCCAAGCCGTCATCGGCACGGTGCTGACCGTGGCACTCGCGGGGCTCTACTTCATGCTGATCCTCGGGATGCCGCCGGCCGAGGCTTTCCTTGACCAGGCGATTCGGCTCGTGCTGATCTTCGTCGATATCGGCATCATCACCTGGATCGTCTTGCTCGTAGTGGGGGCCGTGCGGGGCAAAGGCATCGGCTGGGGGATCGGTGGCTCACTCCTAGCAGCCGTAATTGGCGCAGTCGTCAACCTGGTCTGGATCGTCATCCTGTCTGTCATCAACGGTGGGGCAGATATCTTCGCCGTCGCGCTTGGGGTGCAGGCGGGCATCTTCTTCCTGATCGCGGTCGCGATCACGGCACCTGTCGTTCTGCGGGTGTTCCTCCGACGATAGGGATGCGCCTACGATCGCCCCACCGCGCGCGCGCCCAACGCGGCCGCGGTCGCAACGACAGCGGCCCCCAGAGCGATGACTGTCTCATCGGCGATGCCAGCACGGAACGTGACTCCGATCGCGGCGATCGGGTAGCCCTTGTGGTCGAGGCAGGCGGCACCGACCGAAGAGTAGTCGGCCATGACGTCACCCTGTTCACGGGCCCATCCACGTTCCCGCGTGCCGAGCAAGAGTGCGTCGAGTTCTGCAAGAGTCGACGGCCCCGGCCCCACCCGCCGAACCAATGAGTCGCGGGTGGGGTAAAGCGCGCGGATCTGGGATGCCGGAAGCGCCGCGAGCATTGCTCGACCAGTTGCCGTCAAATGGGCTGGCAACCGCACACCCACTCTGGAGACCGTTGTTGGCGCTCGGGCACCTTGTACTTTGCCGACATAGGTAACCTCGGCACCCGTCAGCACTGCTAAGTGCGCGACCACGGCCACTGATGAATCGGCCACCAGGCGCTCCATCAGAGGTTGCGCGAAGCGTCCCAGCCGCTCGGTTTGCAGTGAAGCCGAACCGATCTCAACAACGAGCGCGCTCAGCCCATATGCCCGATCCTCGGGATAGTGCACCACGAAGCCCTCATCCATCATCACCCGTACCAGTTGGTAGACGGACGAGCGTGGCATCCCGAGATCGCGAGCAAGCGTGGAGGCGCGAACCGGGCCGCTTCGGCTGGCGAGGTAGCGCAGCACGGCGAGAGTGTTGCGTGCCGCCGGTATTCGTGGCATCCCCAGCCCCTGTCTGAAATCTCATACAGAGTATGCGTTGGGGCCGTCGCTGAAAAGCCTCAGGAGGCGTTCAATGATCCTCATGAGCGAAGTCACCGTCGGAGTCGGCCCCGTAAGTATCGCCGACGTGCTCGCCGTGGCCCGCGATGGGGCGCTCGTGGTGGTCGCGCCAGAAGCGATCGCGGGAATGCAGGCCTCCCGCTCGGTCATTGAGGCCCTCGCCGAAGACCCGCAACCGCACTACGGCATCTCAACTGGATTTGGGGCGCTCGCGACCAAGCACATTCCGATCGAGCAGCGGCTGCAATTGCAGCGATCGCTGGTGCGAAGCCATGCTGCCAGTTCGGGCCCGGAGGTGGAGCGCGAGGTGGTGCGCGGCACCATGCTGCTTCGGTTGTCAACGATGGCCACCGGTCGCACCGGCGTTCGAGCGGAGGTCGCGCAGGCGTACGCCGCCATGCTTAATGCCGGCATCACCCCGATCATCGGTGAGTACGGCAGTCTCGGTTGCTCAGGCGATCTCGCGCCACTAGCCCACTGTGCTCTGGCGGCGATGGGTGAGGGTGCGGTTCGGGTCAATGGCTCAGCACTTCCCGCCGGTGACGCCCTCGCGGCCGCGGGCATCGAACCGCTCGTGCTGCGAGAAAAGGAGGGCCTAGCTCTGATCAATGGCACTGACGGCATGCTCGGCATGCTGGCTCTCGCCATCGGCGACCTCGATGAGCTGCTCGACACGGCGGACCTCGCGGCGGCGATGAGCGTCGAGGGCCTCGCGGGCACCGACGCAGTCTTCGCCAGCGACCTGCAAGCGCTGCGCCCGCATCCAGGTCAGGCGACGAGTGCAGCACACATGCGCGCGGTGCTTGAGGGGTCTGGTGCGATTGCTGCCCACCGCGCCGGCGGGTTCACTCGGGTGCAGGATGCGTATTCATTGCGCTGTGCCCCCCAGGTTCACGGGGCGGCTCGCGACACCATCGACCACGCGCGTCGCGTAGCTGGCATCGAACTCGCGAGCGCCATCGATAATCCGGTGGTGACGCTCGACGGTCGAGTCGAATCGAACGGCAACTTTCACGGCGCCCCCATCGGCTACGTGCTCGACTTCCTCGCGATCGTGGCGGCGGATGTCGCGAGCATGAGTGAACGGCGAACCGACAGGTTTCTCGACAAATCGCGCAACGGCGGGCTGAATCCGTTCTTGGCCCACGACCCCGGTGTGGACTCTGGCCACATGATTGCCCAGTACACGCAGGCCGGAATCGTGAGCGAGCTGAAGCGGCTTGCCGTGCCCGCATCCGTCGACTCAATCCCGACGAGCGCAATGCAGGAAGATCACGTCTCGATGGGCTGGAGCGCAGCACGCAAACTCAGACGCAGTATCGACGGGGTACAGAGGGTACTTGCGATCGAGCTGATGACGGCGGCACGGGGAATCCAGATGCGCGGTGCTCGGCCGTCGCCGGTGAGCGCGGCTGTCATCGAGGCCCTGCGCGAGGTGGTGCCAGGGCCGGGGCCGGATCGATACCTCGCGCTCGACATCGAGTCTGCGGTCGACCTCGTCGTCAGAGGAACACTGCTCAGGGCGAGCGGGATAGGAAAGGCATCATGATCACAGCACACCGTGGCTCCACCCTGCACACGCTGGGCTGGCCCCAGGAGGCCGCTCTTCGGATGCTGCAGAACAACCTCGATCCCGAGGTGGCCGAACACCCGGAGAGCCTCGTCGTCTACGGCGGAACGGGGAAAGCCGCACGTGACTGGCCGAGCTTCCACGCAATCGTCAGAACCCTCGAGACGCTCCGGGGCGATGAGACGCTGTTGGTGCAGTCCGGCAAGCCCGTCGGGGTGATGCAGACGCACGAGTGGGCACCGCGGGTCTTGCTTGCCAACTCAAACCTCGTGGGTGACTGGGCGAACTGGGATGAGTTCAGGCGTCTCGAGCAGCTAGGTCTCACGATGTACGGC
This sequence comes from Leifsonia sp., assembly GCA_031413035.1. Classification (GTDB taxonomy): domain Bacteria; phylum Actinomycetota; class Actinomycetes; order Actinomycetales; family Microbacteriaceae; genus Rhodoglobus. The sequence goes on from JANOED010000128.1 coordinate 3,598, forward strand.
CAGATGACGGCAGGCTCGTGGATCTACATTGGCACTCAGGGAATCCTTCAGGGGACCTTCGAGACCTTCTCGGCGGTCGCCGAGAAGAAGTTCGGGGGAACCCTGGCCGGAACCATAACCCTCACCGCCGGCCTGGGCGGTATGGGTGGCGCCCAGCCGCTCGCCGTAACCATGAATGACGGTGTCGCGATCTGTGTCGACGTGGATCCGAGTCGCATCGCCCGCCGCATCGAGCATGGCTACCTCGACGTCGCGGCCGACACGCTCGACCACGCGCTCGAGTTGGCGTACGAGGCTCGGGATGCCCGAAAGCCCTTGTCGATCGGAGTTCTCGGCAACGCGGCATCCGTCGTTCCTGCCCTGCTCGCGATGGGTGCTGAGATCGACATCGTCACTGACCAGACGAGCGCGCACGACCCCCTGGCCTATCTTCCGCTCGACGTCGAATTCGACGACTGGGATGCAGAACGGCAGAAGGAGGGCTTCGCACAGCGCGCCCGAGAGTCGATGGCAGTGCACGTTGAGGCGATGGTCGGGTTCCAGCGGGCGGGTGCCGAAGTCTTCGACTACGGCAACAACATCCGCACCGAGGCACGCGCCGCCGGCTACGCAGACGCATTCGCGTTCCCCGGGTTCGTGCCCGCGTACATCCGCCCGCTCTTCGCCGAAGGCAAGGGGCCATTCCGCTGGGCCGCCCTCAGCGGAGACGCGAACGACATCGCGAAGACCGATCGAGCGGTGCTCGAGCTGTTCCCCGAGAACCGCTCGTTGCAGCGCTGGATTCCCTTGGCCCAGAAGCGCGTGCACTTCCAGGGACTTCCCGCGCGCATCTGCTGGCTGGGCTACGGCGAGCGCGACGTGGCTGGTGAGCGGTTCAACGACATGGTCGCCTCCGGCGCTCTCGCCGCGCCCATCGTGATCGGCCGCGACCACCTCGACTCGGGTTCGGTGGCGAGCCCGTATCGCGAAACCGAAGCGATGAAGGATGGCTCAGACGCAATCGCCGACTGGCCGCTGCTGAATGCTCTCGTCAACACGGCCTCGGGCGCGACCTGGGTCTCGATCCACCACGGTGGCGGCGTCGGGATGGGCCGATCTATCCACGCCGGTCAGGTGACCGTTGCGGATGGCACCACGCTCGCGGGCGAGAAGATCGCGCGGGTGCTCAGCAACGACCCGGGCATGGGGGTCATCCGCCACGTCGATGCGGGCTATGACGAGGCGATCGCGGTCGCGGATAGGCTCGGCGTCAGAGTTCCGATGCAGGAGGGCTGATGCTGCCGCACGACCCACTCTGGCCGCGGGCAGGTGACTGGCCCGCGCCGGTCGACGGGCAGCGGGCGGATATCGCGATCATCGGGATGCCGACCTTTCGCACGTCTCTTTCACCAACGCAGGCCAATCTCACGCCGAGGGCAGTGCGTGATGCCCTGCGCCGGTACAGCCTGGAGTCTGACCTCCGGATCGTCGATGCCGGCGATGCTGACAATCCCGATGACAGCGACCCCAGCAATTGGGTTGCGGCGATCGACGCAAACGTTGTCATTGCCATCGGTGGCGACAACGCTGCGACCGTCGGAGTAGCACTCGGGCGCTGGGGTACGAGCATCCGCGCGGCCGGCCTGGTGACGGTCGACGCACATCACGACCTGCGTGACGGCGTGAGCAACGGGTCTCCCGTGCGCCGGTTGCTTGCGGCGGGACTGGATGGCCGCCGAGTCACCCAGGTGGGCATCGAACCTCATGCCAACTCGGCGGCGTACCGCCAGCGCGCCGACTCTGCCGGAATCACCATCGTGCCCCGCATCGACCTGCATCACCGGTCGATCGTCGAGGTAATGGGCGAGGCACTCGATCTCGCCGCGTCAGGCGGTGGGCCGGTGCACGTTGACCTCGACGTTGATGTCTGCGACCGATCAGTGGCACCGGCGTGCCCTGCGAGCGTGCCTGGCGGTATCACGGCGAGCGAGCTCCGAGCGGCCGCGCGTGCCGCGGGGGCGCATCCGGCAGTCACCTCGGTCGATATCACCGAGGTGGATGCCGCCGCCGACGCCCCCGACGGCCGCACCGTTCGACTGGCCGCACTGTGCGTGCTCGAGATTATTGAGGGTGTTGAGAGCCGATGACGACAGTTCTCATCGACAACATCGCGCTCCTCGTCACCCACGACGGCGAGCGACCCGAGGTCTCGCACGCAGCACTTCTCGTCGACAACGGGGAGGTCGCGTGGTGGGGCGAGGCCTCGTCGGCACCGAGCGGTGACACTCGGGTCGACGCAGAGGGTGGATGCGTCATACCGGGCTTCGTCGACAGCCACAGTCACATCGTGTTCGCCGGCGATCGCGCCGATGAGTTCGAGGCTCGCATGGCCGGTCGCAGGTATGAGGCCGGAGGCATTCGGCGCACAGTGCGGCTCACGCGCGCAGCGTCCGACGAACAACTGCTGGCCAACGCGGCGCGACTGGTTGCTGAGGCCCACGCTCAGGGCACGACCACGATAGAGATCAAGAGCGGCTACGGGCTTACTGTTGCCGACGAGCTGCGCAGCGTGAGGCTCGCGGCGACCTTGACCGACGAGGTCACGTTTCTCGGCGCGCACGTGGTGCCCGAGGGAGACCGCGACGAGTACGTCGATCTGGTCACGGGCGAGATGCTCGATGCGTGCGCGCCCTACTCGCGCTGGATCGACGTGTTTTGCGAGGCGGGGGCATTCACGGTCGACGAGAGCCGGCGCATCCTCGAGGCGGGCATCGCGAAGGGACTCGGCGCACGGGTTCATGCAGGGCAGCTGGGCCCCTCAGACGGTGTTCGCCTCGCGGTTGAGCTTGGCGCGGCGAGCGTTGATCACTGCACGTTCCTCTCCAACGCAGATGTCGACGCGCTCGCTGGCAGCGACACTATTGCGACCCTGTTGCCCGGTGTCGAATTCTCGACACGACAGCCGTGGCCGGATGCCCGTCGCCTGCTCGATGCCGGCGCAACGGTGGCGCTTGCCAGCGACTGCAACCCGGGCTCCAGCTTCACGACGTCGATGCCACTCATGGTGGCGTTCGCGGTTCGTGACATGGGGATGACCCCTGCAGAGGCTCTCTGGGCGGCGACAGCGGGCGGCGCGGCCGCCTTGCGGCGAGACGATGTCGGCCACCTCCAGGTCGGTGCCCGCGCTGACTTGGCCATCATTGACGCCCCCAGCTACGTCCACCTCGCTTACCGGCCCGGAGTGCCCCTCGTGCGTAAGGTGATGAGCTCGCCTCGCCGCGACACGCCCGGGTTGCAGCAAATGCCGGAGTATGGCAAACTCTTCTAGTTCAACACTTTGCTGCTTCGTGCGGCGAATCACTTCCAGGTTGTGCATAGACCCGCTTCAAGAGCGAGAGTCTAGGCCGCAGGGAGCAGAACGATAGCTCAATCAACTCTGTGCCGGTGAGAAGCATCGCTTTTCACAAGCATCGCTGCGTTTGTAGCAGCGGAACTGAGAAGTGCTGCGCGTGCGCGGCGAGGGTTGATCACATTGACACATAAACAGTGGTGCGTAGCAACAAACAGAAGGTGAGTGACGTCATGGCGGGACAGAAGATCCGCATTCGACTCAAGTCTTATGACCACGAGGTCATCGACTCGTCGGCGCGCAAGATCGTCGACACGGTGACCCGCGCGGGTGCCACGGTTGTGGGCCCGGTGCCGCTTCCGACAGAAAAGAACATCATTGCGGTGATCCGTTCCCCGCATAAGTACAAGGACAGCCGCGAGCACTTCGAAAAGCGCACCCACAAGCGACTCATCGACATCATCGACCCGACGCCGAAGGCTGTCGACTCGCTCATGCGTCTCGACCTGCCTGCCGACGTCAACATCGAGATCAAGCTCTAGGACCACAGACATGTCAACTACGAAGACCACCAAGGGTCTGCTGGGCAAGAAGCTCGGCATGACGCAGGTCTGGGACGCGAACAACAAGCTCGTGCCTGTGACCGTCGTCGAGATCACCCCGAACGTCGTGACTCAGTTGCGCACCCCTGAGGTTGACGGCTACAGCGCGGTGCAGATCGCGTACGGCCAGATCGACCCGCGCAAGGTCACCAAGCCGCTCACCGGCCACTTCGACAAGGCGGGTGTTACGCCTCGCCGTCACATCACTGAGTTGCGCACCGCGGATGCTGCGGACTACACCTTGGGCCAAGAGCTCACGGTCGACATCTTCGAGCCCGGCAAGAAGGTCGACGTCGTCGGCACCAGCAAGGGCAAGGGATTCGCCGGTGTCATGAAGCGTCACAACTTCAAGGGCGTCTCGTCCAGCCACGGTTCGCACCGCAACCACCGCAAGCCCGGCTCGATCGGTGCATCCTCGACCCCCAGCCGTGTCTTCAAGGGCATGCGCATGGCGGGTCGTATGGGCGGCGACCGCGTCACCGTGCTGAACCTCACCGTCCACTCGGTCGACCTCGAGAAGGGCATCCTGCTCGTCAAGGGCGCGGTTCCCGGCGCTCGTGGTCGCATCGTCTTCGTTCGCAACGCAGTGAAGGGGGCGTAAGGCTCATGGCCAACTCCTCAATCGACGTCATCGACAGCTCAGGAAAGAAGACCGGTTCGGTCGACCTTCCTGCGAGCGTCTTTGACGTTCAGACCAACGTTCCGCTCATCCACCAGGTAGTCGTCGCACAGCGCGCAGCGGCTCGCCAAGGCACGCACAAGACCAAGGGTCGCGGCGAGGTCTCCGGCTCCGGCCGCAAGCCCTTCAAGCAGAAGGGCACCGGCCGCGCCCGTCAGGGTTCAGTGCGTATGCCCCAGCACCGTGGCGGTGGCACGGTCCACGGACCGCAGCCGCGCGACTACTCACAGCGCACCCCCAAGAAGATGATTGCTGCCGCGCTGCTGGGAGCAATTTCCGACCGGGCTCGCGGTGACCGCCTGACGGTCGTCGACAGCCTCGGCAAGGGCGAGAAGCCCTCGACGAAGGCCGCGGCATCCGTGCTCGCATCGATCACCGGCAAGAACGTGTTGGTTGTGCTCGAGCGTGGCGACGAGGTCAGCTTCAAGAGTGTGCGCAACCTCAAGTCGGTACACGTGCTCTTCGCCGATCAGCTCAACGCCTATGACGTCGTCAACAGCGACGACATCGTCTTCACGAAGGCCGCGTTCGATTCGTTCGTCGACTCCAAGGCTCCCAAGACTGCTTCGGCGAAGCCGAGCACAAGCAAGGAAGAGGCCAGCGCATGAGCGCCGTGACGTACAAAGACCCGCGCGACATCATCATTGCGCCCGTCGTCTCCGAGAAGAGCTACAGCCTGATCGATGACGGCAAGTACACCTTCGTGGTGGACCCCCGGGCCAACAAGACCGAGATCAAGCTCGCCATCGAGAAGATCTTCAACGTCAAGGTCGGCTCGGTGAACACCCTCAACCGCACGGGCAAGACTCGTCGCACCAAGTTCGGGCTCGGCAAGCGCAAAGACACCAAGCGGGCGATCGTCACGCTCAAGTCCGGTTCCATCGACATCTTCACGGCTGTCGGCTAAGGACTAGGGAGAACATCATGGCAATTCGCAAATACAAGCCCACGACCCCCGGTCGACGCGGTTCCTCGGTGGCAGACTTCGCCGAGATCACCCGCTCCACCCCCGAGAAGTCGCTGCTGCGCCCGCTGCCCAAGACGGGTGGCCGCAACAACGCCGGCCGCATCACGTCGCGGCACATCGGTGGTGGCCACAAGCGCCAGTACCGCGTGATCGACTTCAAGCGCAATGACAAAGACGGCGTCAACGCCAAGGTCGCTGAGATCGAGTACGACCCCAACCGCACTGCGCGCATCGCGCTGCTGCACTTCGTTGATGGCACGAAGCGGTACATCATCGCTCCGAACAAGCTCAACCAGGGCGACATCATCGAGTCGGGTCCGTCTGCTGACATCAAGCCCGGCAATAACCTTCCGCTGAAGAACATCCCGGTCGGTACGGTTATCCACGCGATCGAGTTGCGCCCGGGCGGAGGCGCCAAGATGGCGCGCTCGGCTGGGGCATCCGTTCGTCTGGTCGCGAAGGATGGCCCGTACGCGCAGCTTCGTCTGCCGTCGGGTGAAATCCGCAACGTGGATGTTCGCTGCCGCGCCACCATCGGCGAGGTCGGCAACGCCGAGCAGTCCAACATCAACTGGGGCAAGGCCGGCCGTATGCGCTGGAAGGGCGTTCGCCCGACCGTTCGTGGCGTCGCCATGAACCCGGTCGACCACCCGCACGGTGGTGGTGAGGGCAAGACGTCCGGTGGACGTCACCCTGTCACTCCGTGGGGCCAGAAGGAAGGCCGCACTCGCAAGCGCAAGCTCGCCAGTGACCAGCTCATCGTTCGTCGCCGCAATGTCGGCAAGAAGCGCAAGTAGGAGTCGAAAGAGATGCCACGCAGTCTGAAGAAGGGCCCCTTCGTCGACGACCACCTGCTGCAGAAGGTCGTCAAGGCGAACGAAGCCGGCAACAAGAACGTGATCAAGACCTGGTCGCGTCGCTCGATGATCATCCCGGCAATGCTGGGTCACACCATCGCGGTGCACGACGGTCGCAAGCACATCCCGGTGTTCGTCACCGAAACCATGGTTGGTCACAAGCTCGGCGAGTTCTCGCCGACGCGCACCTTCCGTGGGCACGAGAAGGATGACAAGAAGGGTCGTCGTCGCTAATGGTCGAATCAATCGCCCGCGTGAAGCACATTCGCGTCACGCCCACCAAGGCCCGTCGTGTCGTCAACCTGATCCGCGGTAAGCAGGCTCAGGAGGCTCTCGCCATCCTGAAGTTCGCACCCCAGAGTGCGAGCGAGCCCGTATACAAGCTCGTCGCGTCGGCGATAGCCAATGCGCGTGTCAAGGCGGATGCCGCGAACAGCTACCTCGACGAACAAGACCTGTTCGTCACCCGCGCGTTCGTGGATGAGGGAACAACCCTGAAGCGGTTCCAGCCGCGAGCACAGGGCCGCGCGTTCCAGATTCTTAAGCGCACCAGCCACATCACCATCGTGCTGGCCACACCCGACCACGACTCCGAGGCGGAGCCGGTCTCGACTCGCTCGACCACCTCCAAGGCAGGGAAGAAGTAATGGGACAGAAGGTAAACCCCTACGGTTTCCGTCTGGGAATCACCACCGACCATGTGTCGCGCTGGTTCTCTGACAGCACCAAGGCCGGTCAGCGCTACAGCGACTACGTGGCTGAGGACATCAAGATCCGTTCTCTGCTCAAGACGTCGCTCGACCGCGCCGGCGTTGCGCGCATCGAGATCGAGCGCACCCGTGACCGAGTTCGCGTCGACATCCACACCGCCCGTCCGGGCATTGTGATCGGTCGCCGTGGTGCCGAGGCTGAGCGCATCCGCTCCGACCTCGAGAAGCTCTCGGGCAAGCAGATCCAGCTCAACATCCTCGAGGTCAAGAACCCCGAGGCCGAGGCACAGCTCGTTGCGCAGGGCATCGCCGAGCAGCTCTCCGCTCGGGTGGCTTTCCGCCGCGCGATGCGTAAGGGCATGCAGGGCGCGCAACGTACGCCCACGGTCAAGGGTGTGCGCATCCAAGTGTCTGGACGTCTCGGTGGCGCAGAAATGAGCCGGTCAGAGTTCTACCGCGAGGGTCGTGTTCCGCTTCATACCCTGCGCGCCAACATCGACTATGGCTTCTACGAGGCCAAGACGACGTTCGGTCGCATCGGCGTGAAGGTTTGGATCTACAAGGGCGACATCACAAACAAGGAGCTTGCTCGCGAGCAGGCGAACCAGAAGTCATCGCGACCGGAGCGTCGTGACGACCGTGGCGGCGATCGCCGCGACAGCCGTCCGCCCCGTGCGGCATCCACTGGTTCGGCGGCCCCGAAGGCTGACGCACCGGTCACAGCAGGAGTTGAGGCGTAACCATGTTGATTCCCCGTAAGGTCAAGCACCGCAAGCAGCACCACCCTGGCCGCAGCGGTCAGGCGACTGGTGGCACCGTCGTATCGTTCGGCGAGTACGGCATTCAGGCTCTAACCCCCGCGTACGTGACGAACCGGCAGATCGAGGCAGCTCGTATCGCCATGACTCGTCACATCAAGCGTGGTGGAAAGGTGTGGATCAACGTCTACCCTGACCGTCCGCTCACGAAGAAGCCCGCTGAAACCCGCATGGGATCCGGAAAGGGTAGCCCTGAGTGGTGGGTCGCCAACATCAAGCCGGGTCGTGTGCTCTTTGAGCTCAGTGGCGTCAACGAAACGGTCGCGCGCGAAGCACTCACCCGCGCAATTCACAAGCTGCCGCTCAAGGCACGCATCATCAAGCGCGAGGAGGGCGACGCATAATGGCGATCGGAACCAAGGAGCTCAGCCCCACTGAACTCGACACCTTTGAAGACGCGCGACTGCTCGACGAGCTCAAGAAGGCGAAGGAAGAACTCTTCAACCTGCGCTTCCAGTCCGCGACCGGCCAGCTCGAGAGCCACGGACGTATTCGCGCGGTCAAGCGCGACATCGCTCGGATCTACACGGTGATTCGCGAGCGCGAGCTGGGCATCCGAGCCACCCCCGTTGCCGTCGAGGCCCCGGTGAAGGCGAAGAAGGCTCCGGCCAAGAAGACCACCAAGACGACGGATGACGCGGGCTCAGCCAGCGCAGACGTCGCGACTGAAACGAAGGAGGCATAGTCATGGCGAAAGTTGAAGAGGCTGCCGCGACCGCCGAACTCGTTCGCGGTTACCGCAAGACTCGTCGCGGCTACGTGACTAGCGACAAGATGGACAAGACCATCGTTGTCGAGGTCGAAGACCGCGTGAAGCACCCCCTGTACGGCAAGGTCATTCGCCGCACCTCCAAGGTGAAGGCACACGATGAGGCCAACTCGGCCGGCATCGGCGACCTCGTTGTCATTAGCGAGACCCGTCCGCTCAGCGCAACCAAGCGCTGGCGCCTGGTCGAGATCCTCGAAAAGGCGAAGTAGTCATGCTGCAGCAAGAATCCCGCGTAAAGGTTGCCGACAACACCGGCGCCAAGGAGCTGCTCACCATCCGTGTGCTCGGTGGCTCCGGCCGTCGCTACGCCGGTCTGGGCGATGTCATCGTCGCGACTGTCAAGGACGCGATCCCCGGTGGCAACGTAAAAAAGGGTGACGTCGTCAAGGCGGTCATCGTTCGCGTAGTAAAGCAGACTCGTCGTGCTGACGGCTCGTACATCAAGTTCGACGAGAACGCTGCCGTCATCCTGAAGGCGGATGGCGACCCCCGCGGTACCCGCATCTTCGGGCCGGTCGGTCGCGAACTGCGCGACAAGAAGTTCATGAAGATCATCTCGCTCGCACCGGAGGTGCTGTAACCATGGCGAACATTCGCAAAGGTGACCTAGTTCAGGTCATGACTGGCCCGACCCAAGATCGCGGCGGAGACCGTGGCAAGCAGGGTCGTGTCATTGGCATTGATGCCGCGAAGAACCGCGTGATCGTGCAGGGTGTCAACTACGTCACCAAGCACTCCAGGGTCGGGCAGACCCAGCGCGGCACCAAGACCGGCGGCATTGAGACGATGGAGGCACCTATTCACGTGTCGAACGTCGCCCTCGTCGACCCCGACACCAAGCTCCCCGCCCGCGTTGGCTTCCGCGAGGAGACTGACGACCGGGGCAAGACCGTGCGTGTGCGCTTCTTCAAGAAGTCGCGCCGCGTCGAGACCAAGAAGTCGAAGGCCCTCAAGGGCACTTCTGAGACTCCTGCTGCCGAGAAGGCGGACAAGGCGGCGAAGGCCCCCAAGGCCGAGCCCAAGACCACCAAGGCGGCCGCTACGGCAGCCGAGAAGGACGCTGACTAATGGCTACAACTACTACTGCCGCGAAGGCTGGCGCCCCGACGGGCACCTACCAGCCGCGCCTGAAGCAGAAGTACCGCACCGAGATCGCGGCGCAGCTGAAGAAGGACTTCGGATTCACCAACGTGCACCAAGTGCCCGGACTCGTGAAGATCGTCGTCAACACCGGTGTGGGCGAGGCAGCGCGCGACGGCAAGATCATCGACGGTGCGGTCAAGGACCTCACGGCGATTACCGGCCAGAAGCCGCAGGTCACGAACGCCCGCAAGTCCATCGCGCAGTTCAAGCTGCGTGAGGGCCAGCCGATCGGCGCACATGTCACGCTCCGCGGTGACCGCGCTTGGGAGTTTCTCGACCGGCTCGTGACCCTCGCCCTGCCGCGCATCCGCGACTTCCGTGGCCTGTCAGACAAGCAGTTCGACGGACGCGGCAACTACACCTTCGGCCTCACCGAGCAGTCAATGTTCCACGAGATCGACCAAGACAAGATCGACCGCGTCCGCGGATTCGACATCACGATCGTGACCACGGCCAAGACGGACGAGGAGGGTCGCGCGCTGCTCAAGGCACTCGGTTTCCCCTTCCGCGGCACCGAGACCACGGCCACCAAGTAACCGAGCACCACCGATCGACCAGGTCGGCATCCGCGTAACGGATTCCGAAACCGGACGAGAAAAGGCAGTACATCATGACAATGACAGATCCGGTCGCAGACCTGCTGACCAGACTGCGCAACGCCAACTCGGCGTACCACGACTCGGTTTCGCTGCCCAGCAGCAAGCTCAAGTCGCACCTCGCAGAGATCCTCAAGAACGAGGGTTACATCTCTGCGTGGAAGGTTGAGGACGCCCGCGTGGGCCAGACCCTCACCATCGACCTCAAGTACGGCCCGAACCGCGAGCGCTCCATTGTGGGCATCAAGCGCGTGTCGAAGCCGGGCCTGCGCGTCTACGCAAAGTCGACCGAGATCCCCAAGGTTCTCGGAGGTCTCGGCGTAGCTATCCTGTCCACTTCCTCCGGTCTGCTGACCGACAAAGAGGCGTCGAAGAAGGGCGTGGGTGGGGAAGTCCTCGCCTACGTGTGGTAGCCGACCATGTCACGTATTGGAAGACTCCCGATCGATATCCCCGCGGGAGTCGAGGTCAAGATTGATGGTCAGGATGTCGCGGTGAAGGGCCCCAAGGGTGAGCTCAAGCTCACCGTGAAGACCCCGATCGCCGTCAGCCTCGAAGATGGTCAGCTTCTGGTCACTCGTCCAGACGACGAGCGCGCGTCGCGCTCGCTACACGGACTGACCCGCACCCTCATCGCGAACCAGATCGTCGGCGTTACTGATGGGTACTCTAAGGCCCTTGAGGTCGTTGGTACCGGTTACCGCGTGCAGTCCAAGGGCGAGTCAATCGAGTTCGCACTCGGTTACTCGCACTCGATCACGGTCGACCCGCCGCAGGGCATCAGCTTTGCGGTTGAGGGCAACAACAAGTTGACCGTCTCGGGCATCGACAAGCAGGCCGTCGGCGAGGTCGCGGCCAACATTCGCAAATTGCGCAAGCCGGAGCCCTACAAGGGCAAGGGCGTGCGCTACGCGGGCGAAGTCGTCCGCCGCAAGGCCGGAAAGAGTGGTAAGTGATCATGGCTCTCGGAACCAGAGGAAAGAGCAAGTCGGCAGCCAAGGGCCGCCGTCACGCACGCCTTCGCAAGAAGGTTGTGGGAACCGAAGCGCGTCCGCGCCTCGTCGTCACCCGCTCGGCCCGGCACGTGTTCGTGCAGGTCGTGGATGACGCGAAGGGCCACACCCTCGCGTCAGCCTCGACCCTCGAAGCCGACCTGCGCACCTTCGACGGTGACAAGACGGCCAAGGCACATAAGGTAGGCGAGCTCGTCGCCGAGCGCGCGAAGAAGGCAGGAATCGACGCAGTCGTTTTCGACCGGGGTGGTAACCGCTACGCCGGCCGGGTCGCGGCAATCGCCGATGGAGCGCGAGAGGGCGGACTGAGCCTGTGAGCGACACCGAAGCTGTCAACAGCGAAACCAACAAGGAGCAGGACGTGGCCGCAGAGGCAACTGAGAGCGTTACCGAGACCGTCCCGGCTGAAGCTAGCACCGACGCCCCGGCGACCGACCTCGCAGGCGAGCCTCGTGAGGCCCGTCGTGGCGCTCGCGAGCGCAACCCCAACCGTGACCGCGGCAGCAACCGAGACGCCGACAAGAGCCAGTTCCTGGAGCGCGTCGTCACCATCAACCGTGTCTCGAAGGTCGTGAAGGGTGGTCGTCGCTTCAGCTTCACCGCACTCGTGGTCGTCGGTGACGGCAACGGTATGGTCGGCGTCGGCTACGGCAAGGCTCGTGAGGTGCCCCTAGCCATCTCCAAGGGCGTCGAGGAAGCGAAGAAGAACTTCTTCCGCGTTCCTCGCGTCGGAGTGACCATCCCGCACCCCGTGCAGGGCGAGGCCGCCGCTGGCGTTGTGCTGCTACGTCCCGCCTCCGCGGGTACCGGAGTTATCGCCGGTGGCCCGGTGCGTGCAGTGCTGGAGTGCGCTGGCATCCACGACGTTCTGAGCAAGTCGCTCGGGTCGTCGAACACGATCAACATTGTGCACGCGACCGTCGCTGCCCTCAAGCAGCTAGAGGAGCCCCGCGCGGTCGCCGCCCGTCGCGGCCTTGACGTCGAACACGTTGTCCCGGCACGCCTCCTGCGTGTCGAGGCCGAAGCTAAGGCAGGTGTCTGATGGCCGCACGCCTGAAGGTGACCCAGATCAAGTCGAAGATCAGTGAGAAGCAAAACCAGCGCGACACGTTGCGCAGCCTTGGGCTGCACCGCATCGGCGATGTTGTTGTCCGTGAGGACAATCAGCAGAATCGCGGTTACGTGCGCACGGTCGCTCACCTGGTCAAGGTTGAGGAGATTGACTAATGGCTGACGAAGCCCCAAAGAAAACAGCAGCAGCTAAGGCTGCTGCCGACAAGCCGACGACCAAGGCTGCCGCGCCGAAGCTTGCCGCCGACAAGCCGGCTGCCGCGAAGGCCCCGGCGAAGGCCGCTGCTCCCAAGGCTGCTGCGCCGAAGGCTGCTGCGCCGAAGGCGACCGCCACCAAGGCTCCTGCTGCCAAGAAGCCTGCCGCCGATGTACCGTCGCGTCCGCAGGTTCTCAAGGTGCACCACCTTCGCCCGGCACCCGGCGCGAAGAAGGACAAGACCCGCGTCGGTCGCGGTGAGGGTTCGAAGGGCAAGACGGCGGGCCGTGGAACCAAGGGCACGAAGGCTCGCTACTCGGTACGTCCCGGGTTCGAGGGTGGAAACCTCAACTTCGTTATGCGGTCTCCGAAGCTGCGCGGGTTCAAGAACCCGTTCCGCGTCGAGTATCAGGTCGTGAACCTCGAAAAGCTCGCCGAGCTCTACCCGAAGGGTGGAGAGGTCACCATCGGCGACCTCGTCGCCAAGGGTGCTGTGCGCAAGAACGAGAAGGTCAAGGTTCTTGGGTCGGGCGATATTGCGGTTAAGCTGAATGTTGCGGTTGACAAGGTCTCCGGCTCGGCAGAGCAGAAGATCGTGGCAGCTGGTGGTTCGGTCAAGTAGACCTGCTCCCTAGTACTTCGAGCGGGGCTGGACAACCGGCCCCGCTCGACTGCATCACCCAAGACAATCGGAGGCCTTGTGTTTAGAGCTGTCGCGCGGATTTTTCGCACGCCTGACCTTCGCAGGAAGATCGGGTTCACACTCGGCATCGTTGCGCTGTTCCGCCTAGGTTCGTTCATCCCAGCCCCGTTCGTTGACTTCGGCAACGTGCAGATTTGTCTGGCAAGCAACGCCGGTACCGCGGGACTCTACGACCTTGTCAACCTATTCAGCGGTGGTGCACTGCTGCAGTTGTCGATCTTCGCGCTCGGCATCATGCCCTACATCACGGCGTCGATCATCACCCAGCTGCTTCGCGTGGTCATTCCGCACTTCGAGACCCTCCACAAGGAAGGTCAGGCTGGCCAGTCGAAGCTCACCCAGTACACTCGCTACCTCACTATTGCCCTCGCTGTGCTCCAGTCAACGACTCTGATCACTGTCGCCCGCAGCGGTGCGCTGTTCCCGCAGACCGGCGTAGCGGAGTGCAGCCAACTCATTACCGATGACTCGTGGTACGCGATCATGCTCATGGTCCTCACGATGACGGCAGGTACCGGTCTCATCATGTGGATGGGCGAGCTTATCACCGAGCGCGGTATCGGCAACGGCATGTCGCTGCTTATCTTCACCTCGATCTCGGCCACATTCCCCAACGCGCTCGGCCAGATCCTGACCAACCGCGGCGTAGAGGTCTTCCTCATTGTTCTCGGAGTCGGCATCGTGATCGTGGGCGCTGTGGTCTTCGTCGAGCAGTCTCAGAGGCGCATCCCGGTGCAGTACGCGAAGCGAATGGTCGGTCGCAGAACCTACGGCGGCAACAACACCTACATTCCGATCAAGGTCAACATGGCCGGGGTCGTTCCGGTCATCTTCGCCTCGTCGCTGCTGTATCTTCCTGCCCTGATCGCACAGTTCAACCAGCCGCAAGCAGGTGAGACTCCGGCCGCCTGGGTGACCTGGATCCAGAATTACCTGACCACCGGTGACCACCCGCTCTACATGCTGATGTATTTCCTGCTCATCGTCGGCTTCACCTACTTCTACGTCGCGATCACCTTCAACCCCGAAGAGGTCGCCGACAACATGAAGAAGTACGGCGGGTTCATTCCCGGTATTCGTGCCGGGCGGCCCACGGCTGAGTACTTGGACTACGTCCTTACCCGTGTGACACTTCCGGGCTCGCTCTACCTAGGCCTCATTGCACTCATCCCGCTTATCGCGTTTGTTTGGGTTGGTGCCAACCAGAACTTCCCGTTCGGTGGCGCGAGCATCCTCATCATCGTCGGTGTGGGTCTTGAGACCGTGAAGCAAATCGACTCCCAGTTGCAGCAACGGCACTATGAGGGACTTCTGCGGTGACCCTTCGACAGGCTCAGGGCGGCACCCGCCTGCTCTTGATCGGGCCCCCGGGAGCAGGCAAAGGTACACAAGCGGTTCGTCTTGCCGAGACCTATCGGGTGCCAGCGATCTCTACCGGCGATATCTTTCGCAGCAACGTGAAGAACGAGACCGAGCTCGGCAAGAAGGCGAAAGCCTTTATGGATGCCGGCGACAACGTTCCCGACGAACTCACCAACGCGCTCATCCGGGATCGGCTCGCCGAGCCGGACGCAGAGGCCGGGTTCCTACTCGACGGGTACCCCCGTACCGAAGACCAAGTCCGGGAACTCGATGTCTTCCTCGAGGGCCATGGAGCGGCGCTCGACGCGGTCGTTGAGCTGGTAGCTGACCCGGATGTGGTGGTCGAGCGCCTGCGCAAGCGTGCCATCGAGCAGGGTCGCAGCGATGACGACGAGGGTGTTGTTCGACACCGCCTCGAGGTCTATCGCGAGCAGACCGCACCCCTCATCGGTGTCTACGCGTCCCGAGGACTCTTGGTGAAGATCGACGCACTTGGTGCCATCGACGAGGTGACGACGCGCATCACCGAGGCCCTGAACGGCCGAGGCATCGTTGTGCCCGATGTCGCGAGCCGCTGACCGCCCTTCGGCTTAACGGGCTTGCCCTAACTGCCTAGATCACCTAAGCTTGACCCTTGGTGCTCACGGCCGATTATTGTCGTGCCTGCAGTTCCCTTGGGAGCGGAGCACCGCATCCCCCGCAGACCAGCGGACCTTAATTTTAGCGACGAAGAGGCTATGGCCAAAAAAGACGGTGTCATCGAGATCGAGGGCGCAGTTGTCGAGGCTCTGCCCAACGCAATGTTTCGCGTTGAGTTGACCAACGGACACAAAGTGCTCGCCCACATCTCGGGCAAGATGCGACAGAACTACATCCGAATCCTTCCTGAGGATCGGGTGGTTGTTGAGCTAAGCCCGTATGACCTGACCCGTGGCCGCATCACCTATCGCTACAAGTAGGTTCCGCTGGAAAGTAACGGCTGATCTCGACAAGCTCGATCCGAAGAGAACAGTACGAAGACAGCGATCAAAGGAAAACTTGAATGAAGGTCAATCCCAGCGTTAAGCCGATCTGTGACCACTGCCGCGTTATCCGCCGCAATGGAAACGTCATGGTCATCTGCAAGAGCAACCCGCGTCACAAGCAGCGCCAAGGCTAGTCGCCCCAAGAGCTACAACTAAATATCGAGAGCAGCACCAAGATCCTTCGCGAGAAGGGGACACCCAGGGTTGGAGGCCTTGGCACCGGTGATGTCCATAACCTCCACTTGACTCCACAGGAGAAGCCACATGGCACGTCTAGCCGGCGTCGACATCCCGCGCGACAAGCGCGTTGAGGTCGCACTGACTTACATCTACGGTGTTGGCCGTACGAGGGCCCTCAAGACCCTCGCCGACACCGCAATCAGCGGGGAGATCCGCGTGAAGGATCTCACCGATGACCAGCTCATCGCCCTGCGCGACTACATCGAGTTGAACTTCAAGGTAGAAGGTGACCTCCGCCGCGAGGTCGCCGCCGACATTCGCCGCAAGGTCGAGATCGGTAGCTACCAGGGGATTCGCCACCGTCGCGGTCTGCCCGTGCACGGCCAGCGCACCAAGACCAACGCTCGTACCCGCAAGGGACCGAAGCGCACCGTTGCCGGTAAGAAGAAGGCAGGACGCAAGTAATGGCTGCACCGAAGGCTGCTGCGCGCAAGCCCCGCAAGAAGGAAAAGAAGAACGTCGCACTGGGTCAAGCCCACATCAAGTCGACGTTCAACAACACGATCGTCTCGATCACCGACCCGTCAGGCGCTGTCATCAGCTGGGCCTCCTCAGGCGCGGTCGGCTTCAAGGGTTCGCGCAAGTCGACTCCGTTCGCCGCTCAACTCGCAGCGGAGTCCGCCGCGCGTCAGGCACAAGAACACGGCATGAAGAAGGTCGACGTGTTCGTCAAGGGACCGGGCTCCGGCCGCGAGACCGCGATCCGTTCGCTTCAGGCCGCTGGCCTGGAGGTTGGTTCAATCAACGACGTCACCCCGCAGGCGCACAACGGGTGCCGCCCGCCGAAGCGTCGCCGCGTTTAGCTCGATTCACCGGTCGCTGAGGCTCTCGAAGCGACAGGCCCCGCGAGGGGTCCCTTCGAGAGCCTCAGGGAACGTCCATTCATAACTCAATAGCCCGACGGGCCAGCCACTCGTTGTATTCAGGTGTCAAATAGCGGACACCTCGCCGAAAGGAATCACCAGTGCTCATCGCACAGCGACCAACTCTTGCCGAAGAGAACATCTCCGAATTCCGTTCGCGGTTCGTTATCGAGCCGCTCGAGCCCGGTTTCGGCTACACCCTGGGCAACTCGCTCCGTCGTACCCTACTCTCCTCGATCCCGGGGGCGGCAGTCACGAGCATCCGCATTGACGGGGTGCTGCACGAGTTCAGCACCGTCGCCGGTGTCAAGGAAGACGTGACCGAGGTGATCTTGAACATCAAGAACCTCGTGGTCTCGAGCGAGCACGACGAGCCGATCACCGCCTACCTGCGCAAGCAGGGTGCCGGCGAGGTCACGGCTGCCGACATCTCTGCTCCTGCCGGTGTAGAGATCCATAACCCTGAGTTGGTCATCGCAACGCTCAATGACAAGGCGAAGTTCGAACTGGAGTTGACCATCGAGCGCGGTCGCGGCTACGTTTCGGCAACTCAGAACCGCAGTGAGTTCAGCGAGGCGGGTCAGATTCCGATCGACTCGATCTACTCGCCCGTGCTCAAGGTCACCTACCGCGTCGAGGCGACTCGCGCCGGTGAGCGCACCGACTTTGACCGCCTAGTTGTGGATGTCGAGACCAAGTCGGCGATCACCCCGCGTGACGCCGTTGCTTCGGCCGGACGCACTCTGACCGAGCTGTTCGGGTTGGCTCGCGAGCTCAACAGCGCTGCCGAGGGCATCGAAATCGGGCCAGCACCCGTCGACGCTGTGTTGTCGAGCGAACTGAGCATGCCCATCGAGGATCTCGACCTGAGCGTGCGCAGCTACAACTGCCTCAAGCGCGAGGGCATCAACACCGTGAGCGAACTGGTGGCGCTGTCGGAGACGCAGCTCATGAACATTCGCAACTTCGGTCAGAAGTCTGTCGATGAGGTCAAGGACAAGCTCGTTGAGATGGGCCTCTCGCTCAAAGACGGCGTTCCCGGGTTCGACGGCGCCCACTACTACGGCGGCTACGACGACGACGAGACCAACGCCTAAGGCCTCGGCCCGCGCGTACTGATACTGGAGAAATAGACCATGCCTACACCCACCAAGGGACCCCGCCTCGGCGGAGGACCGGCCCACGAGCGTCTGCTGCTCGCGAATCTTGCCGCGGCCCTGTTCACCCACAAGTCGATCAAGACGACCGAGACGAAGGCCAAGCGCCTCCGTCCGGTCGCCGAGCGACTCATCACATTCGCTAAGCGCGGCGACCTGCACGCTCGCCGTCGCGTGCTTGCCGTGATCGGTGACAAGACTGTGGTTCACGAACTCTTCACTGAGATCGCGCCGCTGGTCGAGCACCGTGAGGGTGGATACACCCGCATCACGAAGCTCGGTTTCCGCAAGGGCGACAACGCCTCGATGGTGCAGATCGAACTCGTTCTCGAGCCGGTGAACCCGAAGCCCAAGAGCGCCAAGAAGGTCGCGGCCGATGAGGCCAAGGCTTCCGAAGCCAAGGACGCCAAGCCCGCGACGAAGTCTGCCAGGGCTGACTCTGTCGCTGAGGTCGAGGAAGAAGCTGCAGAGTCGACCGAGTCAGTCGAGAACGAGACTGTCGCCGACGAGGTGGCTGACGCCGACGTCGAGGCTGCTGCTGAAGCAGAGGAGGCGCCCGCTGAGGCTGACGCCGCCGATGAAGCTCCCGCCGAGGAAGCCAAGTAGCGCTCGGTATTTTCGAGTATGGCCCCGCTCATTGAGCGGGGCCATACTCTTTAACCCGTGAACCAGCCACTCAACCAACGGGTGACAGCGGCCCCCGCCACGATTCCCGCAAGCACGGGTGCGGTGACCTGGCGTGCAGCCGCTGTCGACGACATCGATGCGATTCTGGATTGCGAGCGCGAGATCGGGGAGGCCGACCACCCCCACTACGTGACACTTCGCGAGGAGCTCGATGACGACTTCGAGCACAGCTACGTCGACATCGGCCGGGACACCGTACTCGCCCTCGGGCCAGACGGCCGAGTGCTCGCCTGGGGACTCGTGCTCGAGCCGCCGGGCCAGGAGTCCCTAGTTCGCGAGATTCTCGTTGGCGGTGTGCGTCCATCCGAGCGAGGTCGAGGGCTCGGACGGCAGTTGCTGCACTGGCAGGTCGCTCGCGGGATCGAGCGGCTCGCGGCATCCGAGCGCACACTGCCCGGTTGGCTGATGACCTTCGCCGACGAGCGTGTTGTTTCTGCGCCGCCGCTGTATAGGCGTTACGAACTCGAGCCCGCCCGCTACTTTCTCGAACTGCGCCACGATCTGAGCGCCGATGTTCCGGAGGTCGCGCTCATCGACGATCTTCGATTCGAACCCTTCACCTCGGCGTGGTCAGAGGCGACGCGACTTGCCCGAAACGATTCGTTTCGCGATCACTGGGGAAGCCAGCCGACGACCGAAGAGCAGTGGACCTCGTTCATCGGGCGGTCGACTTTCCGGCCCGATCTCTCGTTTCTCGCCGTGGCGGCCGACGATACGGTGGCGGGGTTCGTGCTGTCGAGCGTCAGCGAGGATGACTGGCCGGGTCAAGGCTTCAGTTCTGCCTACATCGACCTCGTCGGCGTCACCCGAGCGTGGCGCAAGCGCGGCATAGCCCCCGCGCTGCTCGCCCGAAGCCTGCAGTCGATAGCAGCAGTCGGTCTCGATAAGGCCGTGCTTGATGTCGACTCCGATAGTCCGACCGGTGCGTTGGGTCTCTACGCTGGCGTCGGATTCACCGAATCAAACCGCAGCGTCAATTACACCCGGGTGTTCTAGAGCGGCCGGTTGAGGTTCTGGTAGTCATCGTCACCGAGTAGGACGGGAAGCTCGGCGAGGCGCTGAAGCGCGTCACTGATCGAGCCGATGTAGATTCCCGCGCTGATCGGCCCCCCCGGGTGCACCTGATCTCTCGAGAGCTCGTCGATTCGCGGGGCGATGGCCGCGTGCCAGTTGGCAAGTTCGACGGTGCGCTCCCGACGCGCGAACTCAGCAAGCGTCGCGTTCACGCCGGGAATCCAGTCTTGTGGGGCTTGCGCGTTGATGAGGACCACGAGCGTGTCTGGCCCCACACTCTCGAGAATGGCGCGCAGTTCGGTGACCTCGATGGGACCGTTCGTGCCGAGCCCGAGGAGAAGGACCGGGCGCATCGCCCCCGCATCCACCACCGATTGCACGATGGATGGCCCGACATACATCGAGCGGGACACCGCCGCGTCAATAGCGATTCCAGGGAAGCTCTCCTGCAGCCACGGCGCGGCGGCGAGCATCACCGAGTCTCCGACCGCGTAGATCTGCTCGCCACTGGGCAGGGGTACGGGACGGCCGGGCCCGGGCCGAAGTGGCCGGGCAGCCGCGGCATCCGCAACCGCCTGTTGGCCCTCCTCGATGGCCAACTGCGCCTCGCTCTTGGGGTCGGGGTCGACCGCAATCGTCGCGCCTGTGAGGGCAAGGGAAGCGAGAACGACCACGGCAACGGCACCGACGACGAGCCGCCTGCCCGTGCCCGTAACGGATGCCACGGCCCCCCGAAACCCGAGCCGACGCACCGGCAACTCGAGCCAACGGTACGAGGCCGCGGCTGCCGCAACCGTCACAACGAGGGCCGCGGCAGGAGCAACCCACCCCGGGACGTCCCGCGGCAAGGCGGCGACGAGGAGCACGATCACGGGCCAATGCCACAGGTACAGACCGTATGAGCGCTCCCCGATCCAGCGCAGCGGCTGTATGTCGAGTCCTCGACCCAGCCATGAGTCAGGGCCAACTGCGCCGACGATGACGAGGGCGGTGAGGGCGGCCACCAGCGCGAGTCCGCCGCGCGTGACGAACGGGTCGGTTTCACCCATCACCAGCGCGAGCGCGATGAGGGTGCCGGCGGCGATCGCGCCGACCAGGGCAAGCGCGCGAGCGAGACGGCGGCCGGGCATCCGATCGTGCATGACCAGCGCGAGCGCGGCGCCTAGTGCAAGCCCGAAGCTGTGGGTGTCGGTGCCGAAGTACACACGGGTGGCGTCGCCCGGTGGGGTGAACAGCAGCGCCATCGCGGTGGCAGACGCGAGAGCCAGGAGCACGACGATCGTGACCTGTGCCCAGCGCCAGCGCACTACAACCAGCGCCACCACCAGGGCGGGCCAGACTAGGTAGAACTGCTCCTCGACGGCGAGCGACCAGAGGTTGCGGAACAGTTCGGGAGCCGTCGCGTCGAAGTAGCTCGTGCCTTGCGCAATGAAAAGCCAGTTGCTGGAGAACGTTGCGGCGCCGACGAGCTGCATCCCGAGGCCAACAAGCACGTCTCCGCCGATGAGCGCAGCGACGCCGCTGCATACGACGACGACGAGCGCGAGCGCCGGGAGCAGTCGCCGAGCGCGCCTGAGCCAGAATCGGGGAACTGAAATGCGTCCCGCACGCGCACGCTCTCTCAGCAGGAGCGCGGTAATCAGAAACCCGGAGATGACGAAGAACACATCGACTCCGAGATAGCCGCCGGGCAGCGCGGCGGGCACGAAGTGAAAGGCGATGACCGTGATCACGGCAATCGCTCGCAGGCCGTCGAGTCCGGCATACCTGTTCGCGACCGGCGCCTCCAGGGGTGCCGGAGTCGCTGCGCTGGGTTTCGGTTGGATATCGGTGCTCATGGCGGTACTCCTCCACCATAGACTTGGCAGCCGTGAGCGACCAGTTAGAAGGCACGCGCCTACGACTCGACATCGCCTACGACGGCAGCGCCTTCACGGGGTGGGCAAAGCAGCCCGGAATCCGCACCGTGCAGGGCGTGCTTGAGGCCGCGTTAGCGACGATCTTCAGTCGACAGGGTGACACGCCAACCGTGACGGTCGCCGGTCGAACGGATGCCGGGGTGCACGCCACAGGACAGGTTGCGCACCTTGACCTCACGACGGCCCAACTCAACCACCTCGCGACGCCCCACGGCAGGGGACCGGTCGAGCCCACCACCAACCTCGCCAAGCGACTCAACGGAATCGCCGGCCTGACGAGCGACGTGTATGTCTCCCGGGTGAGCGTCGCACCGCCCGGATTCGACGCGCGCTTCTCTCCGATCTGGCGTCGCTACGAGTACCGAATCGCGGATGCCCGCGCCGAACGAAATCCGCTACTGCGCGGCCACACCCTCTGGTACCCGTCGGCGCTCGACGAAACTCGCATGAACGATGCTGCGCGCGAGTTGCTCGGACTGCACGACTGGGCCGCGTACTGCCGTCCCCGTGAAGGCGCAACGACCATCCGCGAGCTTCAGGAGTTCGGCTGGACGAGGGATCCCACGGGAGTGCTCATCGCGAGGGTGCAGGCCGACGCGTTCTGCCACAGCATGGTTCGGGCTCTGGTGGGAGCCACGGTGTCGGTCGGAGAAGGCAAGCTCGAGGGCAGCCGGCTGGTTGACATCCAGCAAGCAGCTCAGCGCACGAGCGAGTTCAAGGTGATGCCAGCCCACGGTCTCACACTTGTCGAGGTTGGATATCCGGATGACTCCGGACTCGCCCTGCGCGCCGAACAAACCCGGGCCCGCCGCGACCGGTTTGACCGTCCTCCCACCGTCGACTAGTCTTACGAGGTTGTGTTCGCACGTTTTTGCGACACACAGTTGAGCCCTCCACCGCGTGAGTTTCACGAGTCTCACAGAGACCCCCTGAAACCAGCACCGGAGCGGGATTCACGAACACCTCGACAAAGAAAGCAGTACCTAAAGTGACGCGCACATTCTCGCCCACTCCCGCTGACGTTCAGCGCGACTGGGTCATCATCGACGCGACCGACATCGTTCTCGGTCGCTTGGCCAGCCACGCGGCAACGCTTCTGCGCGGCAAGCACAAGCCCACGTTCGCCCCCCACATGGACATGGGCGACTTCGTCATCATCATCAACGCCGAGAAGGTCGCACTCACCGGCTCGAAGCTCGCGCAGAAGAAGGCATACCGCCACTCGGGCTACCCGGGCGGCCTCACCGCGACCACGTACGCCGAGATGCTGGAGAAGCACCCGACCCGCGCCGTCGAGAAGGCGATTCGCGGGATGCTCCCCAAGAACTCAATCGGTCGTGCCCAGCTGACCAAGCTGAAGGTGTACGCCGGTGCTGAGCACCCGCACGCTGCACAGCAGCCGACGCCATACACCCTCACCCAGGTCGCCCAGTAGCCCAAAGGCTGCTGAAGAAACGCTAAAGGACTTACCATGGCCAAGATCGAAGATTCCCTTCCCGTTGACGAGTCAGTCGGCGAGTCAGTCGGCGAGTCGGTCGACCTCGAAGAGGACGCCCCGGAGAGCTACTCCACCGAAACCCCCGCTGAGGCAGCACCCAAGGCACCTCGTGCCGTGCTGAACGTTCCCGGTGCCGCTGTCGGCCGGCGCAAAGAAGCGATCGCCCGCGTGCGCATCGTCCCCGGCACCGGCAAGGCTGTTGTCAACGGACGCGAACTCGCCGAGTACTTCCCCAACAAGCTGCACCAGCAGCTCATCAACGATCCCTTTAAGGTGCTCGACCTCCTTGGTGCATACGACGTTACCGCCCGCATCACGGGGGGTGGCCCCTCGGGTCAGGCTGGCGCACTGCGTCTGGCGATCGCTCGCTCACTCAACGAGATCGACCGCGAGAACAACCGTCCCGCTCTCAAGAAGGCCGGCTTCCTCACTCGTGACGCTCGCGTCATCGAGCGCAAGAAGGCCGGTCTCAAGAAGGCCCGCAAGGCGTCGCAGTTCTCGAAGCGCTAGTCGTCACGCTCTCGTAGCGGTACGAATTTCTTATGCCTCGACTTTTTGGTACTGACGGTGTTCGTGGTCTCGCGAACGCCGACCTCACCGTCGACCTAGCCCTCGGGCTGGCTCAGGCGGCTGCCGTCGTGCTGGGCAAGGGGCGAGTCGCCGACGGTCGTCGCGCGTCCGGCCGGCGCCCTATTGCCGTGGTGGGTCGTGACCCGCGGATCTCTGGCGAGTTCCTTGGTGCCGCCGTCGCCGCCGGGCTTGCGAGTTCGGGAGTCGATGTCTACGACGCTGGGGTCATCCCAACACCCGGGCTTGCTTTTCTGGTCGGCGACTTCAAGGCAGATCTCGGAGTCATGATTTCGGCGAGCCACAACCCGGCTCCCGACAACGGAATCAAGTTCTTCGCCGCCGGCGGCACGAAACTCCCCGATGACGTCGAGGACAGGATCGAGGCTGCCTTGGCCGAACCCAAGCTCGCGCCGAGGGGCGGCGACGTCGGCCGCATCCGTCGATTCGCCGACGCCGAGGATCGCTACTTGGTGCACCTACTGTCGACATTGCCGAACCGGCTCGACGGGGTGCACGTCGTTCTCGACTGCGCTCACGGTGCCGCGGCCGGGGTATCGCCCCAGGTGTTCACGGATGCTGGTGCCAAGGTCACCGTGATCGGCGCCGAACCTGATGGCATCAACATCAACGACGGGGTCGGCTCGACCCACTTGGACTCGCTCGCCGCTGCCGTGCTCAAGCACGGCGCTGACGTGGGCATTGCCCACGACGGCGACGCGGATCGGTGCCTTGCCGTGGATCACCGCGGTTCGGTGGTCGACGGAGACCAGATCATGGCCATCCTCGCCGTTGCGATGTCCGAGCGCGGCGCGCTCATCAACAACACGCTCGTTGCGACCGTGATGAGCAATCTCGGGCTACGTCGGGCGATGGCCGACCACGGCATCCGGATGCTCGAAACCGCCGTCGGCGACCGCTACGTTCTTGAGGCGCTCGCCGAACACGGCCTCTCGCTCGGCGGGGAGCAGTCGGGTCACGTCATCATGACCAGTCACGCGACCACCGGCGACGGTGTG